>NZ_JBSQBN010000089.1:0-19974 GCF_053850585.1 Shewanella sp. A22 | reverse complement strand
TTGAAACCCGCCAGAATGGCGTCTCTCAGGTATTCCACTTCTGTGTTACATCGATTTAAAAGGCAACAACCATTTCTACATCAATGTGCCTTGAATTGAAAAACCTGAGAGACTCTGAACTGACCAGTTATTTAATGAAATTGGTATGACATATCCGTACGCGAAATATTCTCCTATTAACCCTATACCCACTTTGTGTTGCCTCAGCTTGAATGATTAAGCAAGCACCTTATTTACCTTAAATGTTAGCGATCTATTAATCGTATATTTGTGTTATCAAAATGTATGACTGTTCGTGTAATCAGATTAGAGATAGTTTATAATCGTGGCCGCCAAGGGGTGTTTAGTAAAACTGAACTGAGATGTCTGTAAGACGAACCCTTAGAACCTGATCCGGCTTATACCGGCGTAGGAATGGGCCACACTATCTTTATGTGCACCTCTTATTCGCTACTCTTGCCGGATCTCAAAATAATTATTTGAGGTCCTATGTTCACGAAAAAATCTACTGGCTTACACCAAACTCCCATTGCTTTAGCTGTTATTACAGCATTAAGCTCGCCTGTTGCTATGGCTAAAACTGCTGATGTTGAACGGGTAACTCCTGAATATGAAAAAATGGAAGTTATTGTTGTTAACGCTGACTTTAGTAATATCAGCCTTGATAAAATGCCGTCAAGTGTGACGGTTATTGATGCACAGCAACTCGAAGACGAAGGGGCGCAACATTTTGAAGATGTGCTCAATTCTATTGCCAACTTTAACTGGTCTGGTGGCAGTTCTCGTCCTAAATATTTCCAAATTCGTGGTGTTGGTGAACAAGAACAATATCAAGGTGCTCCCAACTCATCCGTAGGCTTTGTGGTCGATGATATCGACTTATCGGGTCTTGGCATGGTGTCAAGCATGTATGACATGCAGCAAGTTGAAGTCTTGCGCGGTCCACAAGGTACCCAATATGGTGCTAATGCGTTAGCCGGATTAATTTACTTAAAAAGTAATGACCCTACAGAATCATTTGAACATGGGGCAAAAGTCAGTTTAGGTGACGACAACCTTCGCACGCTTTCTGGCTTTAGTTCTGGTCCACTTAGTGATTCAGGTAAATTGCTTTACCGAATATCTTTAGAGCAACATAACCAAAATGGTTATCGTGACAACCTTTATCTTAACCGCGATGATACCAATGAACGTGATGAGTTAACGGCGAGGGCTAAGTTCCGTTGGTACGCGACTGATGACTTACAAATCGACTTAACCTTGTTACATGCCAACTTTGATAATGGTTACGATGTATGGACATTAGACAATAATCGCACTAACACCTTAACCGACCAACCGGGTGTTGATACCCAGAAAACCACTGGAGCAGGGGTTAAGTTTATCTACACAGGCGTACAAGCATTTGACTTCACATCGTTAACATCATTTGCGCAAACTGATCATCACTATGCTTATGATGGTGATTGGGCCAACCCGGATTATTGGGCGAGTAAAGCCTGCAGCGTCTATGACGACACCGGTGCTGTTTCGGGTTCTGAACCGTGTGTTTATGACTACACCTGGGACAAAAAGGGCGATCGTAAAACCTTAACTCAAGAATTTCGTTTGTCGTCAAAAACGGCTGGACGTATCTGGGCGGGAACCACTGACTGGTTAGTGGGTGTATACGCGATGAATTTACAAGAAGATAACGACTTGTATTCAGAGTACAACACTTGGCCAGATGAAGTGTTGCAGTCAAATTATGAGGCGACAAACTATGCTGTATTTGGTCAACTAGACAGCCATTTAGGCGATGATTACTTATTATCGACAGGTTTACGCTTCGAACGTCGCGATAGTGATTATAGTGACAGTAATAACGATAACTTTGCCCCATCAGAAGATATGTGGGGAGGCCATATTGCGTTGTCAAAAGCCATTAATGCTAATCATAATGCTTATGCTCGAGTTGCCAGAGGTTATAAAGCCGGTGGTTTTAATATGACATTACCAGCTGAATTGTCTGACAAGAAAGAATTTGATACTGAGATTTTATATAACTATGAAGTCGGTTTGAAATCGAGCTGGTTTGACGGAGAAGTAGATTCTACATTGGCGCTATTTTATATGGATCGCCAAGATCAACAAGTTGCTGCATCTCTACAAGACCCAGATAGCCCGCAGCGATTTATTCTATTTACCGAAAATGCCGGTAGTTCAAGTAACTATGGCGCGGAGCTCGATGCTAAATGGTATGTAACAGAAAACATTGAATTCTATGGTGGTTTTGGTTGGTTAGAAACCGAATACGGCCAATATCAATACAGTGACAAATACGGTACTACCGTCGATTTATCTGGGCGTGACTTAGCGCATTCGCCAAAATTTACTTACAGTGCAGGCATGACCTATGTTGCTGATTCGGGCTGGTTTGCAAACGTTAATGCCAGTGGTAAAAGTCAGTTTTATTATTCTGACAGCAATGAATCTCAGTCAGAAGCCTATACCATTTATAACGCTCGCTTAGGCTATGAAACGCCAACATGGTCGGCATATTTATGGGGCCGCAATTTGTTTGATGAACAATATGGTGTGCGAGGTTTTTATTTTGGCAATGAGCCAGATCAAGACTGGGCTGACAAGCAATATATTCGTTACGGTGACCCTCGCCAAATAGGCGTGACATTAGAAGTTCAATTTATGTAATGACTTAAGGCCGTTGCAACCTATGTTGTAGCGGCTTTTAATAAGGAATAAAAGATGAAGTTAACTGCAGAAATCAGCATGTATCCGTTTAATGAAAACTACCTTGATCCTATTCAATGGTTTATCGGCAGAGTCGATAGTTATGACAATATCCAACGTGTGACTAACGCGATGGCTACCCAAATCTGTGGCGAGTATGCCGATGTGATGTCGATGTTAGCCATTGAAATGCAAGCCGCACATCAAAAATGGGGTAAAGCTGTATTTGTGTGTAAATTTATTGGTGGTGAGCTTGACCTCACACATAGCGAATAATTGTCATGAACGATGTGTTCCTAGCTATCCAACAAGCATTTAGTGAAGCATCACTAATGACATTTTGGGAAGCCACAGCCGTAATGCTTGCATTGGTTTATCTTATTCTTGCTATGAGAACAAATATTTGGTGTTGGTCGGCAGCGTTTCTCAGTACCGCTATTTATACGGTACTTTTTTGGAACGTATCATTATTGATGGAGTCTGTGTTAAATATCTATTACATGGGCATGGCTATTTATGGTTATTGGTTGTGGTTACATGTTCCCCCTGAACAACCGTCACAAGGTCATAATGTAGGTAAGCAACTTAATATTACAAGTTGGTCTTTAGCCACTCACGGTATCGTTATTACTGTGACATCGTTGATGTCGCTTATTGTCGGCTATTTTATGGCTAATAATACGTCAGCGGCGTTTCCTTATGTTGATGCCGCAACGACATGTTTTGCCGTGGTCACAACATATTTAGTGGCAAAAAAAGTGCTGGAAAATTGGCTTTATTGGCTGGTGATAGATGTCGTGTCAATTTATCTTTATTTCCAAAAAGGCCTAATGCTAACGTCGGGTTTATTTGTATTATATGTGGCAATGGCTGTAGCGGGCTATTTAATGTGGCGTAAAAAATATCGTCACACGGTTATTCAACAAGATAAGTTAGATCAACATGTTATTAATGTATAATTGCAATTTTATCATATTGTTCGGTTAGAGAATCAATGTCCTCACCATTACTCACTTTGCCTTGTGATGTCATTAATACAGTGCAGCTAGCAATGCCAGCTGCGCTGTATAAATTGTTATTGTCACAATGTACGGCTGTCACCTTATTGAATGGGGGCTTAAGTAACCAAAATTATTTACTGTCTTGTATCGAAGGTAATAAAGTATTGCGAGTAAATCAATTACACAGTAATTGGTGTGATAGAGACCTAGAAGTCGAATGTTGGCACTTCGCTATTAAGGGCAACGTTGCACCCAAACTTGAATGGGTTAGCGATGACAAACAACTTTATTTAAGTGAGTATATTCCGCAATACCATGGTGATTGGTCTATATTGTCATTTATGTGCGGTCATTTATCTGCCCGACCTTCTGCGATAATGGCCACACCTGCCGTTGATGTTGCCCTACAACTAGAACAACTGTTGTCATCCCTCAGTACATTAACTTTACCCTCTAAAAGTATTAGCGTAAGTGCGCAATGGCAACAATATGCTCGGCAATTAGACTCACTTCGTTTAACCCAAACTCGACCTGAATGGCATCTTGCTTGGCAACAGTTACAGCAGAAGAATGTGCAAATAAAACATTGGTTGACGCAATTAGAATCTTGCCTGTTACAACCTATTTTTTGTCATCGAGATCTAACACCTTACAATTTATTGTTAAGTGGTGAGTCAACAAGTAAGCCCGAGCAAACAAGGTTAGTTTGTATTGATTATGAGTATGCTATTGCAAGTCATCCTTTATTTGATTTGGCCAGTGTGATTGCAACACATCACCTAACGGCAGCGCAAGTTGATCAATTGACCCATAAGATGATTGTGCAATATTGTTGTATAGCCAGTTTAACGGATTTTGCCGCGGCAAAAGCGGCATTACCAGCTGCGATTAATTGTTTTTGGCTATTTTCGGCCATGTGGGCATTATTGATGGCAGCCAAGGAACCTGAGTCTTCCACTCAATCGATGACTAAATACATTAACTATTACAATGAATACATCGCCCTAACTAATTAAACGACGTATATATAGGTTCACTTAACTTTGAGGGATCAATTGTGACCAAAAAAATGTTCGTATTATTGATGTGTACAATATTCTTTGTTGGTTGTTCAACAAAAGTCAGTTATTTCTTTTTAGACTGGGCAATCGAATGGGAAGTTGAAGAATACGTCGATTTAAATCGTGAGCAGCAAGATAAATTTGATCTGGTAGTAGAAGACTTTCTTGTGTGGCACAGGCAAGAAGAATTACCGCGTTATCGGGATCAACTGCAATTATTGTCTATCCAAGCTAATCAACACACGTTAACACCAGCATTATGGCAACAACAAGTGAAGATGGCAAAAGCACATTGGTATCGAATTTTTAATGTTGTCATGCCTGAATTGTTGCAAATTATTGCCAGTTTTGATGACACGCAGGTCCAGCAAGTGCTAACTCAACTTAAGAAAGAACAAAAAGATCTTATTGAAGAATACGCTGGCAAAGATCAAACCGAGCTAGTACAAGATTCAGATAAGCGCATTGAGAAAAGTGTAAAAGAGTGGACTGGCAATGTCACAGATACCCAAAAAAAGATTATTCATCAAGCAAATTCGGAACGTTTAACCACATTAGACATGTGGCTTGAGTATCGCCATGAATGGCTACGCCAATTTGAGCAAGCACTGTTGCGCCGCAGTGAAAATGATTATTTTGTCCAACAAATGACTCAGTTAATGACTGCGCCTGATGAACTTAAATCAACCGTTTATCGTGACAAGTTAGATGAAAATACACATAAATTTGGAGCCATGTTGATTGAGTTAAATGAAAGTTTTAGCGAGAAACAACGAAAACATTTTAACCGTAAATTATCTGAATTAGTTGACGATTTAACTGAACTGCACTTAGATAAATAATCATAGAGTGAAATATTTTACTGATTTAACAGGTCTGTTAATTCACAATTAGGTAAAAGGATGATTTATGCAGGGGTTAATAGGTTTATATCAAACGTTTTTGCTGGTAATAAAACAGTTACAAGGTTTAGCAGCCTTAGGGTTAAGGCTTTATCTTGCACCAGTGCTAATGCAGGCGGGTTACAATAAACTTTCTCATTTTGATGACACCGCTGCATGGTTTGGTAATCCTGATTGGGGTTTAGGATTACCTATGCCTGAAGTGATGACCGCTTTAGCTGCGGGCACGGAACTGTTTGGCGGCATATTATTGTTACTTGGTTTAGCGACACGGTTGATAGCACTGCCGATGATGGTGACGATGTTGGTGGCGGCGTTTGCTGTACATTTACCAAATGGTTGGTTAGCGATTGCAGACCCCAGCTCATGGTTAGCTAATGAACGAGTTCTTGCCTCTGCGGAAAAATTAGCAGAAGTTAAGGCAATATTACAACAACATGGAAATTATGAATGGCTAACCAGTTCGGGTAATGTTGTTATTTTAAATAATGGAATCGAATTTGCCATGACTTATTTTATTATGTTGTTGGCGTTATTTGTGATTGGTGGTGGACGCTATACCAGCGTTGATTACTTTATTGGACGTCGGTTGCTGAAGTCGCCTTGCTCTTAATGCAAATTCCAATAATCATCTTATTGAACACATCAATAATACAATTGGTATATCAGTCTTTTTTTATCGAATAGTTACCAGATAACAACAGATTGAAGTTACGCAGTAAAACCCTAAAAAATCCCACCTAACACGTGGGATTTTTGTTAATATCGGCGATATGGTTTACTCAATAGGAATGAATTTTGGACGCTAAACAATTGTTATTAACTCGCCAGTCTACGCCCCGTTTAGTCGCACCTGCGCCAAATGCAGAACAACTTACTTTTTTACTTGATGCAGCAGCAAGAGTACCAGATCACGGAGCATTAACTCCTTGGGAGTTTATTATTGCAGTTGATGAAGGTTTAGCAAAGCTGGCAGGTATTTTTGTTGATGCAGCAAAGCAGCAAGGCGCTGACGAAGCGTTTTTAACTAAAGTTGGCAATATGCCATATCGGGCACCAATGGTGATTACTATTGTTGCTAAAATTCAAGTTCACGACAAAGTACCAGCTTTAGAACAGCACATCGCCGCAGGTTGCGCCACAATGGCGATGCAGCAAGCTGCGTTTTCGTTGGGTTTAGGTGCGGTATGGCGTACTGGTGATTTTGCTTTTGATGCTAATGTGAATAACGCATTAGGATTAGCCGCAGACGATCAAATTGTGGGTTTTTTATATGTTGGCACCCCAGCAGTGCTCGCTCCCACTAAACCGCTTAAAAGTGGTCAGCAATTTGCGCGATATTTGTAAGCATTGCAAGGTTGGGGTTATGACCAATGGCCTGCGGCCACGACATTGGTGGCCGTAGGCCATAAGTACAAAGTAAAACAACAGCTGTAACCCAGTTTAAAAGCATTACCGGGACGACGAGAAAGGGGTTAACAAGCTCTTGTTCAATAATGTATTAAGAAACAATCAGACTTTATTCACTGAACTTCAAACCAAAGCTCTAAAAAAATCTATTCATAGAATTCGAGTGGGATAAGGTTTTGATATACATAATAGCCGAGTGGCCCCATCAACAAACTTATCATTGACCATACAATTCGTTGTCGATTTTTAATATGAGCTTTAGAGGTAATCGCTCGATAACAAAAGTGAATATGTAAAATCAGCAATGCAATTAGCATTAATGCTAATGTAATATCCATATTATTCATGTCATGTTCCTTTGCGTGTTAGCAATGACTTAGTTAAGTGTAACGTTAATTTTAGACGCCGTAAAAAATAACCGAAGATTCAGTTAAGAAGCTACTTATTTACACTGGATAATTTACTGTAAATTAAAACAGAATAATAGCCAGTAAATTATTCAATATCGATCATTCTTTAGTGTTACATAAAGGTATTATCTTTACATTATCTTGTTGCAAATGTTTGAACTTAATCATATTTTGTTCTGGTAACCACAGTGGGTATTTCTCCATTACGGCTGCAAAAAGTGAGCTATTAACCAAGGTGTTTAACCAAATACTGACTTGTGGGTACGGCAATGTGTTAAACCAATTCGGTTCGACATTAGCGAATTGGCGAATAAACGGAAAAATGGCGAAATCAGCTAAAGTCGGGCTATTGCAACATAAATAACGACGTTGCTGTAATTGTGTTTCCAGTAATTGGATAAATTGTTCAGCTTGTTGTCTGTACCAAATTTGGCTTTGTTCAGGAAATCTGTCGGCATATTTGTATTTGTCTAACCAGGGTTTAAAGTCATTATCGTTAGCGTGTATCAATGTTAATGTTTGTGGTTGGGTCAATTCAGCAAGCAATTGCTGGTAAGCTGTTGTTGTTAACCATGGCGAGTTGATATCTGGGTGTTGGCTGAGTGCAAACTGCATAATTTCAAGGCTTTCAGCAATAACCTGCCCATTTTCGGTGAGTAATATCGGTACAGTGCCTTTTGCCGATATTGCAAGCATTTCTTTTGGCTTATTTTTTAACTCTATTTCTCGAACGTAAGGATCGAGCATGCTTAAGTGCAAACCTATTCTGGCTCGCATGGCATAGGGACAGCGTCGAAAGTTATATAAAATGGTTGAATCCATTAATTTATTACCCCAATCATTGGTTTATACCCATCACATTAACTTATACCAATCTCATTAAATATCTGGTCAGTTCAGAGTCTCTCAGGTTTTTTAATTCAAGGCACATTGATGTAGAAATGGTTGTTGCCTTTTAAATCGATGTAACACAGAAGTGGAATACCTGAGAGACTCCATTCTGGCGGGTTTCAAAGTCCTTTATGCTTCGTTAGATGCTTTCAAAATACCACTGCATGGTCTATTTTTTTCCATAAAAAATAAGACATTGCCACCATCCATGGCGGTCAGATACTGGAGGTAGAGTAACGCAGGAGCTTGTTACCGAGGATCACTATTCGCTTTAATCATCTGCCTTGCCTACAGCACTTTGAACTCCCGCTGAAAGATCACATATTTAATAGGATTGGTATTATTTGTACAAAGTGCCTCATGCTTTTTAGTTCAAGGCACATTAAGTTGCTCTCTTTTCATTAGTGCCGCGCAGTAGAAGAGTGTTTGAGACGTTTGCTTCGGTCGGGTTTCAAATCACCTTAACTTGTGTAGACCTGCTTGATGTAATGTTAACGATGATTGACGTCTTCATCTTGATTAATGCCATTTATACGTCCGTTTATGACCCGATCATTATTGGAATTGAATAACATTGCAAACGCTGAATGCGCTTAAAAACTGCATTATAATCGTAATATTAAATCAAAACGAATTATTACGTGTTATAAAACTGTGATTTAGGTATAATTTGCGCCGTTTTTTAGCGCTAGCGCATGGTGCGCTAACCTTTATATGCACTGGAAATTAAGTTCCAGCCAGCGGAGTCAATTGTTATGCAAGATCTTAAGCAAGAATCTATGTACAAAACTCAACAAGCTCAAATTGTTGTGTGTGCATTATATAAATTTGTAGCGTTACCTCAATTTGAAGCGGTTCGCCAGCCACTACTTTGTGTCATGGAGCAAAATGACATTAAAGGGACCTTATTACTTGCTCAAGAAGGCATTAATGGCACCGTTGCAGGTAGGGCATCTGCAGTTAACAACTTACTGGCTTGGTTGGGCACTCAACCAGGGTTAGACAATATTGTCACTAAACTGTCTTTTGACGATGAAATGCCGTTTTACCGCACCAAAGTGAAGCTAAAAAAAGAAATCGTTACTATGGGGGTTGAAGGTGTTGATCCACGTAAAGTCGTGGGAACTTATGTCAAGCCAAAGGATTGGAATGCATTAATTTCTGATCCTGACGTAGTATTGGTCGATACGCGTAATGATTATGAAGTTAAAATTGGTACTTTTAAAAACGCGGTCAATCCAGTTACAGAGACATTTCGCGAGTTTCCTGAATACGTAAAACAAAATTTAGACCCAGCCAAACATAAAAAAGTAGCGATGTTTTGCACTGGTGGTATTCGTTGTGAAAAATCAACTGCATATTTAAAAGAGCAGGGCTTTGATGAGGTTTATCACCTTGAAGGAGGTATTTTAAAATACCTCGAAGAGGTTGAACAAGAACAAAGCTTATGGGAAGGTGAATGCTTTGTGTTTGATAACCGTGTAGCGGTAAATCACAGCCTTGAGAAAGGACAGTACGATCAATGTAATGCTTGTCGTATGCCTATTACTGAAGCAGAAAAGCAAACTGAAGCTTATGTTCAAGGTGTCAGCTGTCCTCATTGCATTGATAAAGTGCCGCAAGAACAACGTCAGCGGTTTATTGAGCGTGAACGTCAAGTACAATTAGCTAAACAACGCGGTGAAGCGCATATTGGCAGCGATGTAAAACAAGTCATTGATGCTCGCCGCCAACAAAAAGAAGCTCAGCGTAAAGCACAAGAAAAAGTACACAGCAAAGGGTAGCATTAATTACTTATTGAATAATATTATTTCAAATAGGCTATTCATTAGGAATAATTTATTAAAAACGTAAATTTATTCCTAATGTTAGCAATCTTTTCTGTTCTTGTTCTAAGTCTCGGCAGAGTAGGTCATTTTGAAAGTATTGATTATTTGATAGTGATAAAGTCACCGTTTGTTCATCAACAATTACTGTAATGAGCTCAATACTGTTCCCCATTCTACCAATGTTGAGCACCATCGCCAGCCTAAAAATAACCAATAATCGGATCAATAATGTTTGTTCATCTTGATCTAGTTGCGCGATAGAATCGATATCTATTCGTTTTCGTTGATTGGTTACTAATAAAGCCAGAAGGTGCTGTTGTTGCTGATTAAAACCGGGAAGATCGCTTTTTTCAATAATGTATCCGCCATGCTTCTGGTGAGCCCGCGAATTAATTTGAATACCAATTTCATGTAAGGTTGCAGCATCGTTAAGTAACCACAAATAGTTGTCGATTTTCCATTTTGATGCAACTTGTGGATATAGATGTTTGATTGAGTTGATCACATTGTTCGCTTGTACAGGGTCAATATGATAAAGCTTAGCTAAGCTGTTGATGGTGTGTTGTTTAACTCCTTCTCGTTGTTCTATGTGTGACAACTCATATAGCACACCTTCTCGTAATGCCCCTTGGGCAATCTGCATCTGATGTATAGATAATCGTTTAAAAAAACTGATCAAAATACTCAATCCTGATGCTAATAGGGGGATCCGTTTAGGGTCTAGGTATTCGAGCTGTATTTGGTCAATGTGGGAAACATTAATTAGGTAGCGTTTTAATTTATTTAAATTGTCTAAGTTTAATGCCTGCGGTTCATCCCCTAAGCTATTCAATGCATCTGATATTGCTTTAACCGTACCAGAACTACCTAATACCAATTGCCAGTGAGGTTTAAAGTAGGCATTGCTGAGTTGTGAAAATTGTTTGTCTGCGGCACTTTGAGCTGCTTTAAAATGTTCTTTGGTTAATTCACCTGAAGCAAAATAACGTTGATTATAGCTGATACAACCGCATTTTAAACTGGCTAAGTGGATAGGAGAATTGAATTTTCCTACTATCAACTCAGTAGAACCTCCGCCAATATCAATAACCAAGTTTTGCGCCGTTAAGGTTTGGCTGTGTGCAATACCATTATAAATAAGTCGCGCTTCTTCATGACCAGAAACTATCTCAATGGGATAAGGAATAATATTTAACGCAGCTTTAATAAATTGTTGGTAATTAGTTGCGACACGCAAAGTGTGCGTCGCAACGAGTCTTACTCGAGTTTGTTCAAGCTCAGAAAAACGTTGATTAAACTCAGTTAAGCAAGCTAAACCACGCTCGATGGCTGCATCGTCAAGCGAGCCATCATCCTGAAGCCCTTTAGCTAATTGGACTTGACGTTTTTCTTTATGCAGAATTTGGATTATGCCATGCTGCTCACGGGCAATAACCAAATGAAAGCTATTAGATCCCATATCGATAGCAACAAAATGCAGAGATGGTTGTGTGGATGACACCTATTTTTAAGCCTTTTTTTGTGATTTTTGTTCAAGCCATTCGATTTCTGAATTGGCATTATGGTCGGTCTTTTTTTGCGCTATCTTAGTTTCATATTGAGATAAATATTGATGTATTGCAATCTGACTTCGCACTTTTCGCTTATTGCCTCTGGGCTTGTATTGATTATCCTGATACTGATTAATCACCCGCGATTTAGTATTATCACTAAATTGAATCTGCAAAATATCCATTACCATCTTTTTTAATTTAACATCATAGATCGGCGTGCACACTTCAATGCGCTCATCTAGATTTCGGCTCATCCAGTCAGATGAACCTATATACAATTTTTCTGTTCCACCAGCATGAAATAACATCACCCGAGAATGTTCTAAAAAACGATCAACAATACTAAATACTTGAATATTATCACTTACACCATCCATTTGTGGTAATAAACTACACATGCCACGGATCAACAATTTAATAGTGACTCCAGCTTGTGATGCTTCATACAGTTTGTTAACCATAATCTCATCAACTAAGTTGTTAAGTTTTAGAGTAATTGATGCAGGTTTATTTTGTTTGGCAAATTGAATTTCTTTGTCGATTAACTCAATCCAGCGTTGACGAGAATTAAACGGAGAAACAATGAGGTGCTCAAAATTGTCTTTGTGATATGGCCGTTTAAGTAAATCAAATACTTGTTTAACTTCTTGAGTAATCTGTTGATCTGCAGTGAACAGTGAGAAGTCGGTATAAAATCGAGCCGTGCCTTCATTGAAATTGCCTGAGCCAATATGAGCGTAAAGCACCGTCTTATTATTTTCTTTACGCGAAATAAGACACAGTTTGGAATGCACTTTTAAACTGGGGATACCATGATGTACTTTTACGCCCCCCTCGGTTAAGCGTACAGTCCAGTCAATATTGGATTGTTCATCAAAACGGGCGAGAAGCTCGATTACTGCTGTGACACGCTTGCCATTTTTAACTGCATCAATTAACGATTGCATAATATGACTGTTTTTTGCCACTCGATATAAATTAATTTTAATAGCTGTCACTTCAGGGTCATAAGCGGCTTGACGCACTAGTTCGGTAAAATGAGAAAACTTATGATACGGATAGTTAAGTAAAATATCGTGTTGACGGATAGCTTCAAAATTATTTGAGCTGCCCTTAAACTGTGCGCTAGTTAATGCAGGCATTTTGTCATTTAGTAGCTTTTTGCGCCCAAGATTAGGGAAATTAATAAAGTCTTTAAAACTGTGATAACGGCCACCAGGTATTAGGCACTCAGTTGAACTGATGTTAAGTTGTTTTTTTAACATGTTGAGCATGTGTTGAGGCATTTCACGATCAAACACAAGTCTAACGGGTTGAGCATATAAACGCTTTTTAAGACCATTAGACATCTGTTCTAATTGAGTTTTTTCAAGTTCAATTGAAATGTCAAAGTCAGCATCTCTGGTCATTTTCATTGAGAATACTTCAATGTTGTCGTATTCAAAAAAGGGTTTAAATAACTGATCTATACAATGGCGAATGATATTGTCTAATAGAATAAGGTGACGGATTTTGGTCTTCTTTTCTGAAGGCAACTCGATAAAACGTGCAATATTAACCGTAGGAATTTCAACAAAAGCATATTGTTTGTCACCACCGAAGTGTAAACAAACACATAAATAAGTGGCGTCATCATTAATGTTTTTGATTAGTTCACTGTGTTTAACTAATACAAATGGAGCAATATGGCGCATTAAATTATCGTTAAAGTATTTACGTAACCAATGGCTGTGAAATTCATGAAGTTGTAATTCATTAACCAAAAAAATGTTACAACGAGCTAGTTCTTTCATTAGATCGATATAGATAGCATCGAATCGTTCTTGTAAATGGATGACTTTTTGTTGAATTTGATCTAATAAATTTCTGCTTGCATTGGATTCATCAGAAAGGCTTGCCAATAATGTAGATCGTCGGACTGAGGCCACTCGGACTTTAAAAAACTCGTCCATATTACTAGAAAAAATACCTAAAAATCGAACTCGCTCAATCAGTGGCACATTTTTGTCATAAGCTTCTTGTAGAACTCGCTCATTAAAAGATAACCATGATAACTCTTTATCGATATATAGATGATTAGTATTAGTAGTCACAATTTTCCCTATAGAATCAATGGTTGTAACATATTGAGTAGCCGTATATTTAATCGCTATTTTAAGAGAGATAATTAGCTTTCAGTTCTATTTTAAATGGCTTTGATGACAGAAATATTTATTGGCATAAAATGGTACCGTTTTAAAACCGTGATAAATGGTTTAGCAAGTAGCATTTGTGTGTTACTTTTAGCGTTTTTTTTTGATGAAATGACTGAAGGTAAATCAATGTTTGTTGGATTTGATTATGGAAGTGCTAACTGTGCAATAGGGGTGATGATTGATGATGAGGTAACCTTACTGCCTTTATCCAATCATTCCAATTTTATGCCTTCAACCTTATATGCAATGGACAGAGAGCTGATTGCCGAAGCGGTATACCAAGGATTACCTGATCACTTAACAGCAGAGTATTCTCATTTGCGCAGTTCGCAGTTAATGCGAGCAAAACAAATGCGTCATGAGCTTGATTTATTACCAAATGAGCAAGCGGTGTTTGTTGGCCAAGCCGCTATTGATGCTTACTTAGAAATGCCAGAAGAAGGGTTTTATGTCCGTTCACCAAAATCATTTTTAGGTGCCAACGGCTTACGACCTGATCAAATCGGCTTGTTTGAAGATATCGTCACATTAATGATGCAGCACGTTAAAACCTCGGCCGATAAAGCACTGCATGCTAAGTCTCTGACCGCAGCATCTCATGCCGTGATAGGTAGACCTGTCAACTTTCAGGGCATAGGTGGTGAAGAGAGTAACCGCCAAGCAGAAGCTATTTTACGTCTTGCAGCTTCTCGAGCGGGTTTTACCGAAGTGACCTTCTTATTTGAACCATTAGCAGCTGGAATGGATTTTGAAGCCAATCTTGATGCCGACAATACTGTACTCGTTGTCGATGTTGGCGGTGGTACCACAGATTGTTCTGTCGTAAAAATGGGACCATCGCACATTAAGCAACAAGATCGCAGTTCAGATTGCTTTGGTCATTCAGGTCAACGTATTGGCGGTAATGATTTAGATATCGCATTAGCGATGACGGGATTAATGCCAAGCTTTGGCGCTGATACTTTAATGATAAATGGCAAGCCGACACCTAGAGCTCCTTTTTGGAATGCGGTAGCGGTAAACGACATTAGTGCCCAACGTGAATTTGTCAGTTTAGCGTCGCGCAAGTTAGTCGAGTTGTTAATTAAAGAAGCGCAACAACCGGAGCTGTTGGTCCGTTTACAAAAAGTACAAAAAAATCAAATGAGTTATCAAGTTGTACGCCAAGCTGAAGCGGCCAAAATTAGCTTGTCAGACAACGATAGCACCCAATGCGCATTAGATTTCATTGAAAAAGGATTGCTTGTACCATTAACTGCGGCACAATTTGAACAAGCCATTAATGAACCGCTTAATAAAGTAGAAGCTTTGATGCAGCAAGCGATACAAACAGCTATCACCAAAGCAGAACAACAAGATTGTGATATGCCAAGTACTCCTGATATTGTTTATGTCACTGGCGGTACAGCTCGAAGCCCTGCGATATATAACAGAATTGCTAGTGTGTATCCAAATGCAAAAGTGGTGGTGGGTGACCATTTTGGTTCGGTAACTGCTGGGCTAACACGCTGTGCTCAAACTGCCTTTAACTTATTAACATAGCTATTAATCAACAAGGTTAACCACATTAACGATATAGATATGAGTTAGCATGATGATAAGTGATAAATGATAGTGATATGAATTTGTGGCGATGATGTCGACATCAGCAGTTTAGGCCTATTTACTACGTAAAGAATACCAATAAAGCAGATAATGAAAGACATAACATTAATGATGTGGCTTTAATGGCATTGCTCGAAACTTTATATACTAATCCTATTTTTCGATAATAAACGTTCAACACGACAAGGTGTTACCGATGAAAAAAATACTAATTGCGCTATGTTTAACGACACTGCTTACTGCCTGCTCTGACAACGAAGTCGGTGATGTTTCACTTGGAATGTTTACTACACAAGACATAAAACTAAACATTTTAAAAGATGAAATAGTATCAGGTGTCACGTGTCACATTGCCTCAATAGAAGAAAACCTCAGTTTTTCAGATCCAAGTGATAGTTCTATCTCTTGCAGGCAAACGGGTGAAATCACCAAAGATATGATTGCAAAAATAGATAAGAGTAAATCTGGTGAGGTTGTATTTAAAAAATCAAAAAGCATATTTTTTAAGACAATGAAAATTAGAAGAATATTCGATGCTGAAAATCAAACATTAATGTATGTGTCATACTCTACCAAAGAAACATCGGGAAGCTTTAAACACAGTCTTTCGACGGTTCCACTTTGGGGAACCAAGGCTTATATTGAGCCAACACCAGCTCAATAAAGCCAAAGATCGCGCCCAGGCTCAGGGCGTCTGCGTGGATTATCTGCTATCTCGTCATACTGAAGGTGGTATGGAAAGATGCGCGGGAAGAACCTATTAATTCAGTGGATTGAGTCAGCTAATTTAGATATTTAACCAGCAATGAATAATAATTACATCGCTGGTTGTTAGAGATAATATTAAGCAGATATTTATTAAATATCATATTTCGGCTGGGTAATATGACAACAATATAAACTCATTTATGGTTTACTCTGAACGTTCAAGAGACCGCCATCTTATCGTTAATTCAAAAATCCATGTTATTGCTTCACCTGCGACTAATTGGTGTTGAATAACAAAATTGTTGTAAACGGCACAAAATATTGGTGAAGGCTTAGCATTATTATTCTAAGTCCTTTCTGTCCCAAAGTTTGCTAGCACTTGTTTAGAGTATCGAAAACAGACGAACGAGTTGCCCTACAAAAAATCTCATCTATTTGTCTAATGTTTGGCTCTACCGTAAAGCGACTAACAATGCATGGGTATTTTTCCGGATGGTGTATTTGATGAAAAGCTGATAAGTTCTTTTCATACAAATAGTTAACTGTGCGTGTTTTCACTAGTCTAATGTGATAAACGCGTAAACGCACCAATAAAACTATACACACTAATAAAACGTCATGTTTACAATCATTTATTCAACACGGAGGTTACTATGACTAATATAATTTCAGGTAGTTGCTGCTGTGGCGACGTAGAATTTACACTAGAAGATAACTTCAGTAATTTTTTCTTTTGTCATTGTGAACAATGTAGAAAATTAACAGGTACTGCACACGCCTCTAATTTATTCACTTCACCTGATAATATAAATTGGATTAAAGGTGTTGAAAAAATAAAACGCTATGATCATCCAGAACGTTCTTTTTCGAAATCCTTCTGTGAAAATTGTGCGTCTGGCTTACCGTTTATCTCGCAAAGTGGTAAATCTTTAATTGTTCCTGCTGGCAGTTTAAATGGAGAGCCATCAATAAAACTAGACGCACAAATATTTTGCTCGGAGCAGACTGAATGGCACAAAGAAGGTTTACAAGTCGCTAAAATTTCAGGCTTTCCAAAGTAAACATAATAAGGAATTTAAACAAAAAATTAATGAACAGACCAAATTAACATGGCCATGTATGGACGCTCCCGGTGAGTCAAGATAACGATTTAAAAATGGGTGGCATGCTTAATCGTTTGGTGGCTATGTATTTTGGTAAACGACGACAAGGTGCAGTCAACTGCCAGCGCTGGTTGTGCGCCTAAGCAATCATTTCTTAATCGCAGAAAACCATCTTTCACTTGATTGATATCAAGCTTTTCTGCTGTGTTGAATTTAGCTTATGAGTCATTTAATGGCAATTGAGTCCACATTTGTTAAATCACTCGGTTGAATCTGTTTGTTTAGAAAATGATAGCAGGTGTTGGCAACTCAAACAGAAAGGGGTTATGTTGTTACTTCAAAAATGGGTGGCTATGTATTTTCTTCGGTGACAGGAACGGAGAGTTCAATCCGGACAGGGATTCTGCTTTCGATGATGTAATGTCACAAATTAGTGGAACTCGATAGTGGAGTCGGTAAGTTAAATCTAATAAACAGTCGTTTACCTATTTCGATCCCAGAGATAATATAGTTAAGAATTATCAATTAAGGAATGTTACATGAGCAACTTACTGACGCTTAAAACAATAAATGAGATCAAAGATGAGAGCTTTTATATACCCTCTTATCAAAGAGGGTATAGATGGACTCCAAAAGAAGTTCAAGACCTGTTAGATGATATTTCAGAGTTTAAGCCTAGGTTTGTTGATGAAACAGACAATAAAACATGGTATTGTTTACAACCTATTGTTGTGAAAAAAAAAGATGATGGACAATATGAAGTCATTGATGGTCAGCAGCGGCTGACAACAATCTATTTAATACTTAAGTTTTTAAGTAGTCGATTTCGTGAACCTAAAAAACTATTTCATTTAAACTATGAAACAAGAGAGAATTCATCTTCCTTTTTGATAAATTTACAACAAGATGACAGTGATAATAGCAATGTTGATTTCTATTATATATCTGAAGCATATCGTACAATTTGTGAGTGGTTTTCTCGGCCAAATTTCAATATTAATGATTTTGAATCAAAATTTGAGTTTGAATCAAAAGTTATATGGTATGAAGGAAATGAAGATGACTCCATTTCTGTATTTACGAGAATAAACATAGGGAAAATACCTTTAACAAACTCTGAACTTATTAAAGCTCTATTTTTAAACAGCTCAAATTTCGATAAAAATAAATCAGATAAAATAAGGCTTAAACAATTAGAGATATCAACAGAGTGGGATAATATTGAACATTCATTGCAAAATAATAGGTTTTGGTATTTTTTAAATGGTACAAATATAGCAACCAATCGAATTGAGTTTATTTTTGACCTAATGAATAGTGAAAAAGATCCTACAGACAACTATTCTACGTTTAGATTTTTTAATAAAAAATTCCTTAATAAAAACCAAGAAACAATTGAAGTCAACTGGTTAGAAATTAAGAGATACTTTCAGAGATTTCAAGAGTGGTTTGAAGAAAGAGAGTTATACCACAAAATTGGGTACTTAATAGCGGTTGATGTTATTACAATAAAAGAATTATATAAAAAATCTGCTTTACTAACAAAACGTGAATTTCGTTTTCTATTGGATAACGAAATAAAACAAGATCTTAACAATGTATACCTAGAAGAACTTCAATACGGTGATAAAAAACTAAAGTCTGTATTACTTCTTTATAACGTATTAACAATGCTAAATAATAAAAATGATAATTCATATTTTCCATTTGATATTTTTAAAAGAGAAAAATGGGATATTGAGCATATAACGTCAATTACCGATGCAATACCTTCTAAAAAACAAGAATGGCTGAATGATGCTAAGGTATTCATTGATATTACAGCAGAAGGAGGCAGCGAACTAAAAGAAGTAGCTGATAAATCTGATTGTAGTAATGATGAAGAATTTGAAGAGTTGTTCACGAGTATAGTCGCTCATTTTAACTATCATTTGAAAGATAGTGATATTAATGACATATCAAACTTAACACTACTCGACTCCGAAACGAATCGAGGTTATAAAAATGCAGTTTTTCCTCTAAAAAGAAAAACAATTATAGACAGAGAGAAAAGTGGTACTTTCATCCCTATTTGTACTAAAAATGTTTTTTTAAAATACTTTAGCTCATACCCTCCTAAAATTTCATTTTGGACTCAAGAAGATAGAGAGAATTACTATGAAGATTTAGAAGTTGTTCTTAGTAATTACATTAAAAAGGAATTGTAAATGATCGAAGTTAAGCATCAAGGTGAAGTATTAAGTTTTTGGGAACTTTTGAATTTACATAAAATTGAGATTCCAATTATCCAAAGAGACTATGCACAAGGGCGAGAAGATAAAAAAGAAATTAGAGAGAATTTCTTAGGCGCTTTATTTGAGAGTGTAAACGAAAATAAGCCTATAAAGCTTGATTTTATTTATGGAAATCTTGAACAAAATGTATCACACCCTTTAGATGGTCAGCAAAGACAGGGCTACCGCATGAGTGTTTGATTTTTAACCGAACTACTCAATCCAGCCTTTAATACTGCTTCAAGCATCGATGGATTCATCATGCATCGCTTTTGTTTTCCAACAATGCTTATCTTGGTCGAC
>NZ_JBSQBN010000088.1:0-19997 GCF_053850585.1 Shewanella sp. A22 | reverse complement strand
AAGCATAAAGGACTTTGAAACCCGCCAGAATGGAGTCTCTCAGGTATTCCACTTCTGTGTTACATCGATTTAAAAGGGAACAACCATTTCTACATCAATGTGCCTTGAATTGAAAAACCTGAGAGACAATGAACTGACCAGATATTTAATGAGATTGGTATTACTGTGTTCCGAGGACAAGTGATTAAACGCGTTAGTGGCTAATGCGAAATTGATAAAGGGCTTTGGCGAGTTATTCGTCCAAAGCCCCATATTCAGTGCTTGCGTGTTATTTTGAACAGCGTTAACGCTTAAATAGCGGCGGTCACTTTGTTTAGCCAAGCTAACTCGTCGCCTTGCATCAATGGAGTTAAAGTTTGACGTACTTTTTGCTGATATTGATTAAACCAATTCACCTCAAAATCAGTTAACAATGACTTATCAATTAAGCGTGCATCCATTGGAATATGGGTTAATACATCAAACTCGTACATTTCACGTTCAGCACCTTGTAGCGCTTGGCAAGGTTTAACGGTTACTAGGTTTTCGATGCGAATTCCAAAGGCATCGGCACGGTAGTAGCCAGGTTCATTTGATAACACCATGCCTGACAACAGTGCCACGCCATTAAGGTTTTTACCTATGCGTTGTGGGCCTTCATGAACACTTAAAAAATGACCGACACCGTGGCCAGTTCCGTGATCATAATCAAAACCGTGTTGCCATAAATACTGACGGGCAAAGCCATCAAGTTGTTGGCCTGTAGTCCCTTTGGGGAAGCGGGCGGTATCTAACGCGATATGACCTTTTAACACTAAGGTGACCATTTTCTTTTGCTCGTCGGTCACTTTACCTATGGCGATGGTGCGGGTGACATCCGTTGTGCCGTCTAGGTATTGGGCGCCAGAATCGACTAAGTAAATGCTGTCCATGGTCATGGTGCTTGGGGTGCCATTATTGTGGTTGTAATGGCACATGGCAGCATTGGCGCCGGTGGCTGAAATAGTGTCAAAGCTTGGCTCGCGATACAGCGGGTCTTGTAATCTAAAGCTTTCTAATTTGTCAGCCAGTTGCGCTTCATCGTGCATAATGTTCTGTTCGACTTGGCTGTCTAACCAAGCTAAAAAACGGCTAACGGCAGCGCCATCACGAATATGACACGCTCGCATACCAGCTAATTCGGCATCATTCTTTTGTGCTTTAGGTAATGAAACAGGGTCAGTGCCAACAATCAGTTTAGCACCGCCTTTTTGTGCCAGTAATTGCGAATAGGCGTTGGCAGAATGAGGGTCGGCTAATAACTTAACACCATTCATTTGTGCAAGTACGGTAGCCAGCTCGGCTTCATCTTTAAAACTTACCCCAGCACCTACGTGTTGTTCAATATTTTGCGGCACTTTCGCTAAATCGGTAAAAAAGGTCATGTCGCCATTGGTTGATAATAATCCGCAGCCAAGTATGACGGGGAAGCGCGGAACGTCGTTACCACGGATATTCAGTAACCAACAGCATGAATCTAATGCAGCGATAAGGGCTATATCGGCACCTTGCTTGTTAATCAATTGACCAATTTGTTGACGTTTCTCGACACTATTACGTCCAGCGCCTTGGTGGCTAAATAAAGTCATGGTGGATGCTGACGGTGCAGGGCGGTCTAACCAACTGACATCAATCGGGTTGTTATCCACTTCAACTAAATTGATTTGGGCTTTATCAAATTGCGCTTTAGTTTGTTGATACCAAGCTAGGGTATGTAGGCGACTGTCTATGCCGACGCTCGAGCCTGCTGGTAATGTATCGATTAACCAGTCAATTTGTGGGTCGTCATGCAGGCTTAAATACTCAAATAAATTACCGTCTACCTGTTGGCGTACTTGCACAGTGTAACGACCGTCTGTAAATATTGCCGCTCGGTCTTTTAGCACGATTGCCATGCCTGCAGACCCAGTAAAGCCAGTCGCCCAATGTAAACGCTCATTACGAGCAGGGACATATTCACCTAAATATTCGTCAGCGCGGGGAATAATGAATGCATCTATTTGGTTGGCTTCAAGCTGCTGACGAATGGCGTTAAGGCGGGTAGCAATAATATTGGACATGGTTTCTCCGTTGGAGGCGACTGATGAACTCAGCTCTGTAGAATGAACTTCGATTATCGCAAGTGTGACGGTAAACTGGCAAGCGAAGTCGCTTGTATAATACCTGTAGGCAGGCAAAAAATTGTAAATTGATATTGTATGCAATAGCAAAAAACCTCCAGATAGAGGTTTTTTGCTATTTCAGATTAGGTAGAGACTCATTGACGATTAATTGATTTCAAATAACTCAACATCAAAGATGAGTACTGAACCACCTTTAATTTTACCGGTAGAGCGGTTGCCATAAGCGAGTTGACTAGGAATATAAAAACGGAATTTATCGCCCACTGTCATCAACTGTACACCTTCGGTCCAGCCTTTGATGACTTGATTTAAACCAAAACTGATAGTTTCGCCGCGATCAACAGAGCTGTCGAAAACAGTGCCATCGATTAGCGTACCGTGATAATGAACGGTTACTTTACTGTTGGCTTTAGGGTGTTCAGTATTGTCGCTTTTGGTTAATATTTCATACTGCAACCCAGACAAGGTTTGTATCACCCCTTTGCGTTTGGCATTGTCGGCTAAAAATACTTTACCTTGCTCAATGTTCTCTTTTGTCGCTTTTGAATTGTTCATTTGGCTGAAAAAGTAAAATATCACTCCTGCAATGACCACAACGGCCAAAATCATACGCATAGTAATTCTCTAATAATGGTTTTTTGTAGGGGGAGTTTACCGCAAAACCTTAACGCCTATCAAATAGGCAATATTTCTTATCAAGTACTTAGGCTCGTTTGGACTAGGGGACGTTAGTACACTTGACCTGTCTGAATATAATGATTAATCGTATTCACTATTGGGTTATGCTGGGGGAATTGCGTTAATGAAAATGAAGCAACTATTTCTTCATCAATGGCTCTTTAATTGAAGAGCTTGAGGGTTTTATATTAACCAGATCATTATTGGAGTTGGTATAAATACCACGCGGCACCGAAAACGCTCACATTGAGCAAAATACAGCACCAAAATATGAGCTTAAATGGCGTTTTTTGAGTTTTATGACGTAAATGATATTGACCTAATAAAGCTGCAGGCCAGCCACCTAATAGTGCAAATAGTTGCAAGGTACGTTCGCTAATACGCCAGCGTCCTTGCTTTGCAGCTGATTTGTCACGGTAATATAACCCAAATGTGGTTAAATTTATTATGCAATATAGGCCTGCTAACCATGGTTGAATGGCGCCTAACACCCCACCAATACACAGCATCATTAACCACGCAAATTTATTCATATTATTGATTATCTGTGGTGAGACATAAGATTATTTATTTAAACATTCAGCGTGAATGTCATGTTGAACTTCGTTGCCGACCAGAGGGGGGACCGCTAGTCATACCAAAGTCTGAACGCTTTATGTTACCCGTGACACTATATACTAAGGTGTACTTTCTTGTTATCCCATTATTGGTGTCGAGAACAATAAAGCTGACCGGCTATGTGACACAATGCAAGGTCAATTGGCCATAGCGTTCAAATTGATCGTCTTGTAATGGTTAAGCTGCATCACTCTGCTTATACCTAAGGGGCTAATCAGCTTACGCGGTTACTCAGGCTAGAGCAAAGCGCGATACCAGAACCCAATATAAACGTGCTCATGTTTTGGCTGTCAATTATTCATGCTTTGATACTAAGAAGCGCCAAAGCTTTTCTAATGGACCTTGGTTTAAATAGCGTAAATACAGATGTGCTAATATCAATTGCGCGATGCTGTAGATAATGGCAATTGATACATAGCCAATGCGATCAAGTTCTTGTTGCCATTGTGGAGCAATGTAACGCAATAATAAAACCCCGACGATTGACTGTAAGATGTACAGACTAAACGCCAACTTGCCAACATTTTGTAGTGGGGTTAAGCGATTAGGATCGTTTTTACACAGCAAGCAAATTAAATGGATATACACCAACGCGCACGCTATGGCGCTAAGTTGCACAATCACACTCGATAAACTTGCCAACATAATGTTACCGCTGAAACCTAACATTGAGTCAATAAGTGACAAAGTCAAAGCCCAAAACACAAAACGGCTAAGGGATTTTTTATCAAAACCGTGTCTGAATATATTGCGTTTGTACAGTGCCATACCAATTAACATCAATCCAGCAATAAACCACATTAATGCCAACGGAATCAATAATGTCATGTAAATGAACAACATAAAGTGCATATGTAATTGTTCTGAATAACTGCCTGTCCAGGTGGCAAGTTGTTCAAGAAAAAATGGGGAGTCGCGCAAATACACTTGATCGTCAGGGGTGAGCGATATGATGGCTATTGGAATAAGTGACATAAAAATAAACCATTTTGCCTTCCGAATGAGCGCGTTTGCATCAATATCGCGATACTTAAACGCCAATAGTCCACTGACACCGTATGATAATAAAATATCACCTGGGAAAATAAAAATAGCATGGATAATGCCAAAGATAATCAGCCAATATAAGCGCCACTTTTGTTGGTTCAAATGTTTTTTTAACGCAAATAAAGTTAAGTCTGACTGATAATTTTGATATTGGATTAGCATTCCAGCACCAAACAGCATGGCAAATAGACTAAAAAAACGTCCTTCTAAAAAGAAGTTGCTGAACACTTTAATTGCAATATCCGCTGTCGGCTGCACATTATGAGGAGCATAGCCATAGAGGCTATTACCCATAAAATAAATATTCAGGAAAAAGATCCCTAATACACCAAGCCCTCTGATTGCATCAAGATTAGCCAAACGTGTTTTTTGAATCGGAGCGCTATGCTTATCCATGTTCGTTGCTGAATTCCTTTTGCAATGGGTGAACGGTATAAAAGTATTATCTTATTTTGAATAACATCATTAATGAAATAACGATGTCAGTCAATTGAACTGTCGACGAAATAAAAAACAAGCAATGTGCTTGGCTTTTAGTCGGTTACTCGTTGATGTTTATTTGTTTTTTTGAACTTCTAAAAATGGAATAGTGCCAGTAGGTAGCATCGTTGTTGGTAGCTTGCCATCCCAACGTTCAGCTTTGGTGAGTTCAACCAAGTTTTGGTTTTGCGCGAGTGCTTCAGCACGAATTTTAATGGCAGATGCTTCAGCATTACCTTTAATCCGGATACTCTCAGCTTCAGCAATCGCCCGGGCTAATTGCGAGTCAGCTTCTGCTTGTGCTTGTGTTACGGCAATTTGTGCACTAACACGTTCTTTTTCAAGATTTTGCAGTTGGGTTTGTACCTCTACTTCGGCGCGCATTCTGTCTTCTACAGATTTCTCATAAGCGTTAGAAAAGTCGATATTTTCAATTTGTACAGAGGTAATCGTGACCGGACCTTTAATGGATTTAGTAATGGCGTCTGTGACATCAATACCAAATTTAATACGCTCTTGTACTGCAGAAATGGCGGTGTACTTACCAAAGATGTTTTCAACTTGAGTTGGCACTTGGCGGTCGAGCAAACGTGACACCATAGAGTCGATGCCTTTGAATTTAGCATACACTTCTTCAACGCGATCAGGCGGTACGCTGAATGTCACTGACGCACGTAATGTCGCAGGTTGTTGATCGCGACTATAAGCTTGCAGCGCTTGGTAACTTGCAGTGTGCGTTTGGGTTGAAATTTTAACCACTGTGTCCATCAGTGGGATTTTGAATCCAAGGCCGGGTTCTGCGGTATCGATAATTTTACCGTTTCGCAGTAATACACCACGTTCACCTTGGTCAATTGTGTACCAACTTCCATATAAGCTGATAAGCATGATTAACAATATTGATATTGGGATTATTTTACCTAAGTGATTGGTGCTTACTTTTGATAGATCGTTTTTTAACATTGTGCTTCCCTAGCAAAGATGAAATTAATATTATATTAATGATTATTTTTTAGGTTTTTCTGAAATCCATAGCTTAATGTGCCCTTGAACGACGATTACACCGTCAGTGTCGTAGGCTTTAACGTCAACTAACATATCACCGACTTGCCATTGCTCTGGTTTTACCTCTGCAACACACAAAATATCAGATCCCGCTTTTGCAGTGTAATCAACGCTCATGCCTTTAGGGATCCAGCGTAAATGGGCTGGGATAGATGCTTCTGCCATCGTGCCCATTGCCATTTCTAAGCCATTACAAATGGCAATAACATGTACGGTACCAATATGGTTTTGAACTTTTTTACGTTTTTTAATTAAACATTCACAGCGGTTAACTTGTAAGTTGCTTATATAAGGGTGCACTGTGGCAAAATAAGGCGCCATACGTGACACCATTTTAGAGAATATGTGTTTTCCGAAAGGATAAGATGTCACTTTTTTATACAGTGACATCACTTTATTGGGTTTAATTTGGGTCATTGAAAAGACTCTGGTTATTCTGTAAATAAGTTCTCTGGTCGGATGAGGTTAACATTGTTGTAACCTCTGGTGAAGAGTAGATCTATATTTTCCATCGCTCATTTACTTACAGGCAGGTATAATTTACGGGTTTTGACTCTTTAAGGATAAATTTTGAAAATTAACTTGTTGTTGAGCTACATCAAAGGCATGGCTATGGGAGCTGCTGATGTGGTTCCGGGTGTGTCAGGCGGTACCATCGCGTTCATTACGGGTATATTAGATCCGCTATTAGACGGCATTCGCAAAATCAATTTTTCTTTGTTTGGCATCATTAAACAACAAGGTGTTAAAGCAGCTTTTTTACACATTGATGGTCCTTTTTTATTATGTGTATTTGGCGGTATCTTAACCAGTATCTTTACGTTAGCTAAATTGATCTCGTGGTTATTGGTCACACATCCTATTCCGGTGTGGTCGTTCTTTTTCGGGTTAATCATTTATTCGGTCATTCATATGATCAGGCAAGTGGATAAGTTCACTGTTATTCGTATCATCATCTTTATGCTTGGGGTTGCTTTTGCTTGGTTTATTACGGTATTACATCCGATTGAGATGCAGGCTACATACCTTAATTTTTTTATGTGTGGTGCTATTACTATTTGTGCGATGATTTTACCGGGTATCTCTGGGAGCTTTATTTTACTGTTATTGGGTATGTATCCTGCCGTTTTAGCCGCAGCAAAAGGTTTAGACATTGTTTATTTAGCTTGCTTTGCTGCAGGTGCGGTTATTGGGCTGTTAAGTTTTAGCCATGTGTTATCAACGTTATTACGCAAGTTTCATGATGCCACGGTGCTGTTCTTAACTGGTTTGATGCTTGGTACCCTAGGAAAAATTTGGCCTTGGAAAGAAGTCATCAGCTGGCGTGAAAACAGTAAAGGTGAGCAAGTTCCTTTATTAGAACAAAACTTATCACCTTTTCAGTTTGAACAAGTCACAGGTGAAGCCTCACAACTGATGCTTGCCATTGTTTGTGTACTTGTGGGGATAGGCATAGTGTGGAGCTTAGAGTACGTAGGTAACAAAGCTAAAGCTCAGTAAATTGTCTTATTTTGATAAAAAGCAGAGCTTAAGCTCTGCTTTTTGTTGTTTTACTTCAAATTTTATCTAAAACAGCCTATAAATAATGAACTTAATTGATTCATCCTTCGTATAAAAAACACTAAAACAAAAAAATTAATCATGCCGATATCTGCAATGTCATTATTGCCACAGGAGTGCATTACATGCCCAATACAGTCTCATTTGTGCCAGAAAAAATCCGAATAGGGATCAGCAGCTGTCTTCTCGGTAATCAAGTTCGCTTTGATGGCGGGCACAAGAATTCCTATTACTGCAAACAAGAAATCGAACCTTTTTTTGAATACACCACCGTTTGTCCTGAAATGGCGATAGGTATGGGCGCGCCACGCAAAAGCATACGCCAAATTAGAGATGGCGATGTGGTTCATATTCGCAGTGCCGACGGCTCGGTCGATGTTACTGATAAGCTAAATGAATATTCTAAAGCCAAAGTTGAAGAGTTAGATTATTTAGGTGGTTATATCTTATGTGCTAAATCGCCTACTTGCGGGATGGAGCGTGTCACCGAATATAAAATTGGTACCAATAATGGATCCAAAACCGGTGTAGGTGTATTTGCCAAGGCTTTAATGGAACGTTATCCATTGTTACCAGTTGAAGAAGAAGGGCGGTTACACGATTTGCCACTACGGGAAAACTTTTTTACGCGGATATTTGCTTATAGCGATTGGCAAAAAATGAACCAGTCTGGCTTAACAAAGCACAAGCTGATGCAGTTCCATTCGCGCTATAAATACTTACTCATGGCCCACAGTCCTAAATGGTATCGCGAGTTAGGTCCAATATTGGCTGATATTCAAGATTTAGAACAGACAGCACAGCAGTATTTCGAAGGCTTTATGACGGCGTTAAAAATTATTGCGACACGTAAAAACCACACCAGTACATTGCAGCACATTCAAGGTTATTTTAAAAAGCAATTAAGTGCGAGTCAAAAAGAAGAGTTGAGCGAATCGATTTTAAAGTATCGCCAAGGGCTGTTGCCTTTATTAGTGCCAATTACCTTGATTAATCACTATGTGCGCGAGTTTCATACGCCATATATTGAAGAACAAGTGTATCTAAACCCGCACCCCGAAGCACTTAAGCTTCGTTATGCTTACTAGGTTGTGTAAATGACGACGAAAAATAGCTTGATGTGGTTTAGGCAGGACTTACGAGTTGCAGATAATCCGGCATTATTTGCTGCCTGTGAGTTTGCTAAACAACATCAAGGACACGTTAAAGCGGTGTACTTTGTTACGCCTGCTCAATGGGCACAACATGATGTTGCGCCGATACAAATTGATTTTATCCAGCGACATGTGAATTTATTGGCACAATCATTAGCCGCCTTGGGTATTGCACTCGATGTATTGCATGTCGAGTTATTTGACGACATCGAACCTGAATTAACCCATTATATTGCCAAATATGATATCGCTGCTATTTTTGCTGGTAGCGAACCTGAAATCAATGAGCGTCGTCGTGATAGTGCTTTAATTGATGGTGGTATGCCATTAACGGTCATCGATCAAGACTGCGTACTGGCTGCTGGCCAAGTACAAAACTTGTCTGGTGATATGTATAAGGTGTTTACCCCATTTGCTAAAAAATGGAAAAGTATCGCCAGCCAAAAAGCTATTGTGCCTTTGGCGGTACCAGCCCCAGTGGCTGCGGCATTGACCTCTCCGCCACATATTAAGTTTGGCTGCGATAAGACTAATAGTGAACATTGGGCTGCAGGTGAGGGCGCGGCTAAACGAGTGCTCGATCAGTTTTTAGCGACTCAAGTGGCAGACTATCAAAGCGAACGTGACTTTCCTGCATTAGAAGGCACAAGTAGACTGTCGCCTTTTTTAGCCATTGGTGTGATCAGTTCCCGTCAGTGTGTTAGTGCTATTTTAGCCCGTTATCCAGAAGCATTAGTGGATGATACGTGCCCTGCTAAAACGTGGTTAAATGAGCTTATTTGGCGTGAGTTTTATCGTCACTTGCTGGTGGCATTTCCGCGTTTGTCAATGGCGCATAATTTTAATGAACTGGGTAAAGGTATTGCTTGGCGCAATAATCCCAATGAGTTTAAAGCTTGGTGCGAAGGAAAAACCGGTTACCCTATTGTCGATGCAGCAATGCGCCAATTAAATCAAACGGGTTGGATGCATAATCGTTTGCGTATGGTGGTCGCTAGCTTTTTAACCAAACATTTGTTGGTTGATTGGCGTTGGGGAGAGCGTTACTTTAGACAAAAGCTCATTGATGGTGATTTAGCGGCTAATAATGGTGGCTGGCAATGGTCAGCTGGAACAGGTTGCGATGCACAACCTTATTTTAGGGTCTTTAACCCAATGACCCAAAGCAGTAAATTTGATCCTGATGCCAGTTTTATAAAACGTTTTATTCCTGAAATTACGGTTTGGTCTTTAACTGAAATTCATCAACCTAAAACAGTTAATGTGAATGATCTATTTGCACACACTAATAACCAAGCTTATCCAGCGCCGATAGTGGAACACAAAATGGCGCGCCTAAGAGCAATAGAAATATTAAGTGCACTAAAACGTGGTTAATGTTTTTTAATTGATTCAACCGTATAAACCCTGAGGTTCGATAAATCAGCAAATACACGACAGGCTGCTATCATCTTTGATGATAGCAGCCTTTTTTGCGTTAGATCACATTATGAGCTTGGCTCATCAGTGGATTGATGACTAATGATTGAAGCATATGGCGTAACAGCATAGAATGGCGATATTAAAGATTCATATATTATACATGTTTATATCTTGTTGATGTTACCCCACTTAGTGAGTGAACTGCTTATGCTGAATATTGATGACCCTGCGATAACTGATAACACTCCTGCAATATGGCGTTTGGGCTTTAGACCATTTTTTCTGGGCGGGGCAAGTGTTGCTGCCTTATATATTCCATTGTGGTTAATGGGGTGGTTTACGCCACAATATAGTCTATTTAGCAGTGAGTTTTGGGCTAACGTTGTGCCATTGTGGTGGCATCCACATGAAATGTTATTTGGCTTTGCTATGGCTATTGTGTGCGGTTTTTTACTGACAGCAGTGCAAGCATGGACCAATCAACCCACCATAACGGGCCGCGCTTTAATGGTGACCTTTGGTTGTTGGCTAATTGCCCGGCTAATGTTGTTATTACCGATGAACATTCCTTTGATATTACCAGCCATATTTGACAGCTTATTTTTAGGCTTAAGTGCATTGGCGTTGTGGCGTTGCATTTATCCAGTTAAGCAATGGCGCAATATCGGTTTTCCGCTGTTATTGGTGGTGGCGTTGGTGGTTAATTTAGCCAGTTACTATGCGTTATATCAGCGTGATTTTTCACTTTCTACTCAATTATGGCAAGGGATGATTTGGTGGTTAGCAATGGTCATTACGATAGTGGGTGGCCGCGTTATTCCCTTTTTTACCGCCATGCGTATTAAACAACCCAAGCCAGATCCCATTAGTATATTAGAAAATACGTTACTATTCGCAATGGGATTATTGTTTATACAAGCAGTCAGTCATTGGCTTCCTAAAGGGATTGAGCAAGTTTTATTAGCCGTTACTGGTGGGTTGCATCTTATCCGTTTTGCTCGTTGGCAAGCACATAAAACCTTAAAAGAGCCTATGTTATGGTCGTTGCACTTGGCGTATATATCATTACCCATTACGCTAATTTTGATGGCGATTAATATCGACAATGAATATGCCTACCGCACGTTATTACATTTATTTGCTGTAGGTGGTATTGCAGCATTATGTTTATCCATGATTTCTCGTGTGTCTCTTGGTCATACTAGCCGTAATATTTATCAAGGCCCTAACATGGCATTCGCCTTTTTGAGCATTGCATTTGCCGCAATGTTTCGCGCGATAATGCCATTACTTATGCCAGAGTATACGCAAACATGGTTATGGGTAGCGGGTGCATTTTGGTTTATTGGTTTTGGGATGTTTGTGTGGTTTTATGCTCCCATTTTAATGCGTCCTCGACTCGATGGTCGCCCAGGTTAGTACATGACTAACTTTTTTGTAAATACAGTTTTAAGGTAAGTAACATGATTAATCCATTAATAGACGTGATGATGGCTGCCACTCGACCTTTACGTAGCAAAGCGGGGTTGAGTATTATTGTGAGCGGGCTGGCATTGCTAAGTTTAACTTCTTGGACTTTACAAAGTGCAGAGGTTGATCCAAATCAGCTTAAGTTTCCTAAGCAGTTTGAGTCTTGGCAAGCAACCGTTGAGCAAGATGAGCGTGAAGATATGCTGGCGCAATATCCTGCGAGTATTATTTTGTGGGCAGGGTCGTCATTTGCCAAAGAATACCACAGCCCTCGGGGGCACCAATTTGCCGTTGCTGATGTGACTCATACTTTGCGTACTGGGGTTGCAATAGCAGAAGGTGATAAAGGTTTATCGGCCAGTTGCTGGACATGCAAAACACCCGACGCTCCAAGGTTAATGAAAGAAATGGGTATCCAAGGTTTCTCTGGTTCCAATTTTGTTGATTTAGGTCGTGAAATCAAATCCGTTGTGTATTGTAGCGATTGTCATGTTGATGGCAGTGCAGAGCTAGCGTTACCTCGTCCCCATGCCCAAAATGCCATGGCCAAAATTAAACTGCCTTTTGAAAAACAAGACAGTACAATGCAAGGTGCACAAGTTTGTGGTCAATGTCATGTGAGTTATTATTTTCAGCCTGAAAACAATAATAAAGTCAATATTCCATGGATTTTTGGCAACTCAGCCGATGACATTGAGAAGTATTATGACACTCGTCGCTTTTACGAATGGATCCACCCTATTTCTAAAACGCCAATATTAAAAGCACGTCATCCAGAATTTGAGCATTGGAGTCGTTCTGCCCATGCGAAACAAGGCGTGACTTGTATAACGTGCCATATGCCGACTGAGACCGATGAGAAAGGCGCTACATTTACTGATCATAAAGTTGCCGGTGCATTAGACAATTTTGATCGTAGTTGTATCAGTTGCCATAGCAGTAAAGCGGCGATAACTAAAAAGCTCGATCAAGCTAAAACCAACATTGATGCCAAAGCACGACATGTTGAAGGATTATTAGTTAAAGCGCATTACGAAGCAAAAGCCGCATGGGATGCTGGCGCAACTTGGCCGCAAATGAATGATTCTATTATGTCTATTCGTCATGCTCAATGGCGTTGGGATTTTGCCATGGCATCGCACGGTTTATATGCTCATAATCCTAAAGAAGGGATGGCATTGTTGAACAAGGCTATCGAGCAAATTACTTATGGACGTGAGGCTTTAGCGAGAGTGTTAAACCAATTGTCGGTGACAGAGGTTACATATCCTGACATCAGTACCAAACAAACGGCTCATGCAGCAATTGGATTTATTGAAGCCGACGCCATTAAAGCTAAGCAAGCCTTTATCAAAGAGGAAGTCGATAAATATTGGCAACCAGTAGCCAAAACCGGTTACTAGCTCTTGAATAAACATTAACTGATTTTATCAACGCCTAAGCCCTGCTTAGGCGTTTTGCTTTGTGGCTTATGTAATGCATTGATCTATTCTCATCAGCACCTCGTATTAATTTAATATTGATCTTACTGACATAAAGTACTGTTATCTTATTGTCATATAAGGCATTGTTATTTATATGTTCGCGTGAGTTTCTTTGTCGCGTAATAGGAGTCTGTTAATGCAAGGTGCACAGCCAATAGTTGATAGTAAATCAGAACCGTTAAGCATGGGCCATTCAGCATCCATTAATGGACAACCCGCTGTTATTGATAATTTTATTAATATGTATCAACAGCTTAATAAAGATAACTTATATTTACTTCGTCAGGTTTATCGTGATGACATTCATTTCCGCGATCCAATGCATCAAGTTAGTGGTATTAAAGCGTTAACTCAATATTTTGCCAATATGTACCTCAATGTCACCCATATTAAATTTGATATTAAAGAGGTGGTTGTATGCAACAATAATGCCCAAGCAGCCTTATATTGGACCATGACTTATTCGCATCCTAAATTGAACAAAGGACAGCTGATTAATGTCGATGGCATGTCGCAACTTAAGTTTGAAGACAAAATCTATTCCCACCGCGATTATTTTGATGTTGGCCAAATGCTGTACGAGCAAATTCCTTTTTTAGGTGGATTAATTGGTATATTAAAAAAACGAGCGGCAAAGTAATGGTTACACTAAGCGTGGATACGCCGGCTGTACTCATTACAGGAGCCAGTTCGGGCATTGGTTTTGCGTTGGCCGAACATTATCTTAGACAAGGTGTTGAGGTCATTGCCTGTGGCCGCAATACTCAAGCTTTAAAAGCCATTACAGGTGCAACAGCACTTGAGTTTGATATTACTGATAACATTCAGGTTGAAGCCGCGGCAATTAAACTTAAGCAACTATTACACGACAATCACTGGCAGTTACAGCAAGTGATACTTAATGCTGGTAGCTGTGAATACATCAATGATGCTTTGCATTTCGACTCAGCGTTGTTTGCTCGGGTGATAAACATTAACGTGATTGCAACGGGCTATTGTTTAGCGCATTTTTTGCCTTTGCTCAGTAAGGGTGGCCAGTTGGGGCTAATGAGTTCTAGTGCAACATATTTGCCGTTTCCTCGAGCCGAAGCTTATGGCGCATCAAAAGCCGCCATTAGTTACTTAGGCCGCAGTTTACGGGTTGATCTTGCTCAGCATGGTATTGGGGTTAGCGTTATTTGTCCTGGGTTTGTGAAAACACCGCTAACTGATAAAAATGATTTTTCGATGCCGATGAAAATAACCGCACAACAAGCCGCAGTGGCAATTTATAACGGCATGCACCGCCAACGCCGTGAAATCCATTTCCCGACTAAATTTACCTGGTTACTTAAGTTAGCCTCTTTATTACCTGAAAAACTACTAGTGTCGTTATTGGCACCTAAATAATGGGCCCGAGTCAATTCACTACAATAAGCATTCGCGTTAAGGATTAACTAAATGAAAAATATCGCCGTTATTGGTACTGGCATTTCCGGTTTAACCTGTGCTCATTTACTCAGTCGCGAGCATAATGTGACCGTATTTGAAGCCAATGACTACATTGGTGGTCACACTGCTACTGTTGATGTGGAAGTTGCAGGTAAGTCATATGCCATTGACACGGGGTTTATTGTATTTAATGACCGTACGTATCCCCTTTTTGAAAAATTAATGACACAGCTTAAGGTGAAATCTCTGCCTACAGAAATGAGTTTTAGCGTTAACAATGCCATTACAGGGCTTGAGTATAACGGCCACAATTTATGGAGTATGTTTGCCCAACGTCGTAATTTATTACGACCAAGTTTTTATACTTTCTTAGGTGAAATTGTTCGTTTTAATAATGGTTGTAAAGCGATTTATGACGCCGATAATTACCCTAGCGCTTCTTTAGGTGAATATTTAGATCAGCAAGGTTTTTCAGCCTTTTTCTGCGAGCACTATATTTTGCCAATGGGAGCGGCGATTTGGTCAGCCAGTATTCATGACATGCGTGCATTTTCATTGCGATTTTTTATCCGCTTTTTTCAGCACCATGGCTTATTGAATATTAATGATCGCCCGCAATGGTATGTGCTTGAGGGGGGATCTCGCAGTTATATTCCGCCACTAACGGCTCCTTTTAAAGAACGAATCCATTTAAACTCACCCATTACAGGCATTAAGCGCAGCAGTGAAGGCGTGCATATTCAGGTCGCTAATGGTGAATGGCAACCGTTTGATGATGTGGTATTAACTTGTCATAGTAACCAAGCACTCGCAATGTTAACGGATCCAAGTCAAGACGAAACGGATGTTTTAGGGCCAATGGCTTATCAAAATAACGAAGTGGTATTACATACCGATATTAATGTATTACCCAAACGAAAAGCTGCTTGGGCCAGTTGGAATTATCGCCTTGATGGTGAAAACGAACTTGATGTTGCACAGCGTCCTGCCAGTGTCACTTATAACATGAATATTTTGCAGCTTTTACCCAAAGATGCACCAACGTTCTGCGTCACCTTGAATCAAACAGATTTAATTGATGATGCTAAAATATTGCGCAAATTTAACTATGCTCACCCAGTGTTTAATGATGCCAGTATGAAATCTCAAGCGAAAAGATCGCTTATTAATGGTAAGCACAATACCTATTATGCCGGTGCATATTGGCATAATGGTTTTCATGAGGATGGTGTGCGCAGTGCTGTTGAGGTGTGTAACCTGTTTGGAATTAATCTATGACATTAACTTCATCGCAAATCGATAACCTAAATAGTGGCATATACTCGGGGATGGTGAGCCATCGTCGTCACGTGCCTAAATTACACAGTTTTGGTTACAGCCTCGCGATGATGGCCATTGATTTAGATGAAGTGGAAGCCATAACGGCAACCAGTAAGTTATTCTCTACCGATAAATTTACCCCACTTAAATTTAAACCCAGTGACTACCTAAACGTGTTAGATAAGCAATTTGGTGATCAACTTATTTTATCAGCAGCATGTAATGGCAATGATGCCATTGCATTAAAACAAAGGGTGTTGGCAACGATTAAACACTTAGGTGCCAGCGATGTGTGTGACAAGGTGATTTTTTCAGGGCAAATTCGCCATTTGGGGTTTTACTTCAGCCCAGTCAATTTTTACTTTTGTTACCACCAAGACGAAATGGTGTATATGTTGGCTGAGGTCAGTAATACCCCTTGGAATGAACGTCATTGTTATCTTGTTGATATTGCCAATACAACCCATACCGATAAAGTATTTCATGTGTCGCCATTTATGAATTTAGACATGCACTATGTATGGCGCATTACCGCGCCTGAAAAATGTTTAAAAGTGATCATTGAAAATCGTAATGCTGATAACTGTAAGTTATTTGATGCCGGTGTGGTGCTTAAGCGCAAACCGATAACCGCTAAAAATATGCGCCGTTTTATGCTGCAGTTTCCGCTAATGACCGGAAAAATTATGCTGGGTATTTATTGGCAAGCGTTAATACTATTTGTTAAACGTATTCCTTTTGTGGGTAAGCAATCTACAAAAACAGTCTAATCAATACTCGGTAAAACAATTGTAAACCAAATGGATGGCAACAACGTATTACCTATACATAACTAGGGTATGTTGATCTTTTAAGGTTGGTTTTGAAGCAAATTGTTGGTTATTACTTAAACATGAGCGACAAGGAAGCGTTTTTATCGTGTGGTTATTCCACATAAAAAGTCGATAACTCAGTAAAAATGACCAACAAACGCTACTCGCAAGGGGCGGCTAAAAACGTTTAATTGTTTGCTGAGTGCATATTCTTGAAGTGATAGTGCTTAGATTGTGAGGCAGCAATCCATTCTGCTCGATTAATGCGTTTTGTTTTGGGTGAAATTTAACCAGCAACGTTCAGCAAATCCTAATAGCAGTTGATGAACTGGAGATAATGACACATGGAAAATACGGCCACACAAAGTAGCATGGCTCAAGCAAGTTTATCTGACAGCCTAGCAAGAAAAATCTTACTTCGTGCACTAGCGCATCTTGCGGAAGGTCACTTAACGATTGTTGATGGCAATCAAACATCAGAGTTTGGAGATCCCAAAAGTGATGTTCACGCGACCATGCAAGTGATGCAGGCAAATTTCTATCGTCAGGTGGTATTTGGTGGATCTATTGGTGCTGGCGAAGCCTATATTCAAGGTCATTGGTCTAGCCCAGACTTAACTAAAGTGGTGCAAGTATTTGCGCGCAACTTAGCGTTACTCGACAATCTTGAACGTTACTTTTCATGGCTAAGCAATGGTATTAGCCGAGTAAAACACGGGCTGAATCGTAACTCTAAAGCGGGGTCTAAGCGTAATATTTTGGCGCATTACGATTTAGGCAATGATATGTATCAAGCGTTTTTAGACCCTGAGATGATGTACTCAAGTGCGTTATACCCAAATGACGACAGTAGCCTCAATGAGGCTCAAATACACAAGCTACATACGATTTGTGAACGTTTAGATTTATCGGCGGGGCAACGCTTGCTAGAAGTTGGCACTGGTTGGGGGGCGTTAGCCATTTATGCTGCCAAACATTATGACGTACATGTTACCACCACGACGATTTCAGATGCGCAGTATGACTATGCCCAGAAGCGTGTTAAGCAAGAAGGGCTTGAAAGCAAGATTACGTTGTTAAAGCAGGATTATCGCTTGTTAACGGGTGAGTTTGATCGGGTTGTATCGATAGAAATGATTGAAGCCGTGGGGCATCAATACCTTGGTGGCTTTTTTGAAAAGCTACAACATCTACTTAAACCAAATGGTCGCATGTTAATTCAAGCCATTACCATTGCAGATCAACGTTACGACAGCTACCGCAAAAGCGTTGATTTTATTCAACGCTATATTTTCCCCGGTGGGTGCTTACCGTCGGTGAGTGAAATGACAAAACATATAGCTAAAAAGACCGATATGGTGACTTGGTCTATCGATGACATGGGCAAGGACTATGCTCGCACATTAAAGCACTGGCATGAAAATTTTGATTCGGCTTACGACAAGATTAAAGCGTTAAATTATGGTGACGATTTTATTCGTATGTGGAAGTTTTATCTTAGTTATTGTGAAGGTGGATTTTTAGAGCGCACCACTAGTGCCGTGCAGCTTGTTGCAGTGAGACCATTATATCGTTTGAGTTAGTCGGTATTTAGATTGCTCGCCGCCTGTGGGCAATGTGTTATGTGACGAGGTAATACCAATCCTATTAAATAGCGGGAGTTCAACGTGCTGTAGGCAAGGCAGATGAGTGACGCGAATAGTGATGCTCGGTAACAAGCACCTGGGTTGCTCTACCTCCAGTATCTGACCGTCATGGATGGTGGGAATGTCTTATTTTTTATGGAAAAAATAGACCATGTCGCCATATTTTGAAAACATCTAACGAAGCATAACGTACTTTGAAACCCGCCAGAGTGGAATCTCTCAAGTATTCCACTTGTGTGTTGCATCAATTTAACAGGGAACAACCATTTCTGTATCAGTACGCTTTAATTGAAAACCTGAGAGACGCTGAACTGACCTGATATTTAATGAGATTGGTATCACTATGCCTAATGCTAAGCTGTTTACTATTTTAAATGCATTATCCTTCCAGCTGGTTTGGTGGTCTGGTGTGCTTGCTGGTAACCAACTCGTTCTACAGTCTATTGTGCTCATCATTGGCCACTTTTTACTATCTCAAAATCAGATACAAGATTTTAATTTAATGTGTTTTTGTGGCGTGATAGGGATGAGTGTTGACACCTTTCTTACTTGGATTGGTGTGTTTTCATTTACAGATACACCCTATTGGCTGGCATTGTTATGGTTATTATTTGCCTTAAGCTTGCGTTATAGCTTGGCTTTTTTTCAACATGTTGCCGTGGTTTGGCAAGCGCTATTGGGTGGTATATTTGGGGCGTTGAGTTATATTGCTGGCGCTGATTTTGGCGCCGTCGTGTTACCGCTCGGCCTATGGGCTAGTGGGGTGATACTGGCAGTGATCTGGAGTGTATTGTTTCCCGTATTACTGTATATCAGTCGCAGCGATAATGCTGCGGATCTCACACTGGAGAGTCGCCAATGAAAACAGTAGATGAAACGATTAATATACAAGGTCATTTCAATCATTGGTTAGTGGAGTTACTTTTTGGTGTAGTCGGTGCGCTGGTGGTTCTGTTGCTTTTTGCATTAAGTATCAATGATTCACTAGCGAAACAAGTATCGAGTTATAGTAGCCAACGTTTATCGACTGAGCCATCTTCAACGTTAATACAAGTCGGTTCCGCTAGCATGAGTTTGCTATGGCTTGATATTTATAGTGCAAAGCTGTATTCAATTGATGGTCAATACCATGCTAATCAATTGCCGTTGAAACTTGATATTGAATATCATCGAGAAATTAGTGCTGTCGATCTAATTGAGGCCACAGTAGAACAGTGGCAACATTTAGGCATAAGTGAAACCCAAATTAACCAGTATCGTGAACAATTGATCTATGCTTGGCCAAATGTAAAAGAGGGCGACCGCTTAACCTTTTTGGTTCATGCGTCTGCTCAGGCGGCGTTTTTATTTAACGATGTCCCGTATTATCAAGTTAGTGATCCTCAGTTCTCGACCGATTTTTTAGCCATTTGGTTATCGGAAAATACCAGCCACCCAAAGCTTCGCAAGCAACTCATTGGCATGAATTAGCGAGTTGGTATAACACTACTTTTATACCAATCCTATTAAATATGTGATCTTTCAGTGGGAGTTCAACGTGCAGTAGGCAAGGCAGATGATTGAAGCGAATAGTGATCCTCGGTAACAAGCTCCTGCGTTACTCTACCTCCAGCATCTGACCGCCATGGAGGGTGGGAATGTGTTATTTTTTATGGAAAAAAATAGACCA
>NZ_JBSQBN010000087.1:0-20014 GCF_053850585.1 Shewanella sp. A22 | reverse complement strand
ACTCTTTATAAACCGAAGTGGGCGATGTCCTAAGCGCTATTTCTAGACGAATGGGACACAGTTGATACGTTATACTCTGTATCGAGTGAATACTCACTAATGTCTGTAGGCTAAACATCAATGCTATTATCTATTTAAAGATTAATCAGTAAGTGGTGGAGCTACACGGGATCGAACCGTGGACCTCTTCACTGCCAGCGAAGCGCTCTCCCAGCTGAGCTATAGCCCCTCTTACAAATTGCTTTTGGATACGCTACCAGAAAAATCTGACGTCATGTCTCAACTGCGAGGCGCATTCTATGCAGCATACCCAAAAGTGTCAACTCGTTTTTTAGGAATTTATTCTATTTGCTACAAATTCAATCGCTTTGGATATTCTTTGTGCAGATCGATCTTTTCCAATTAAATATAAGGTTAAGTCTAACGCAGGAGACTGCCCTGCGCCCGTTACCGCAACTCGTAGTGGCATTCCGACTTTACCCATACCCACCTCAAGATCTGCTGCTGTTGCTTCAATTGCTTGATGAATATTTTCAACTGTCCAGCCTGTTATTGCTGCTAACTTTTGATTGAACAAGGTTAAAGGCTCCATTGCTACACCACGTAGGTGCTTTTTAGCCTGGGCTTCATCGAAGTTATCAAAGTCTTCATAGAAATAACGACTAGAAGCTGCTAACTCTTTTAATGTTTTAGCGCGTTCAGATAATGCAGTCACAATTTCAGTTAATGCAGGGCCATTACTGGTATCAATTTTTTGATCGTCCATGTGCCATTGTAAATGCGATGCCACATAAGCGGGATCCAGAGATTTAATGTAATGTTGATTTAACCAAATAAGCTTATCAGTGTTAAACGCTGATGCTGCTTTGTTAATATCATCGAGTTTAAATAGTGTTTTTAACTCTTCCATTGAAAATACTTCTTGATCGCCATGAGACCAACCCAAACGAACAAGGTAGTTTAATAATGCTTCTGGTAAATACCCATCATCACGATATTGCATAACACCTACAGCACCATGACGTTTTGATAGTTTGGCACCATCGTCACCTAAAATCATCGATACATGTGCATATTCTGGAATGGGTGCTCCCAATGCTTTTAAAATATTAATTTGACGTGGCGTATTGTTGATATGGTCTTCACCGCGGACAACACAGGTAATGCCCATGTCCCAATCATCAACTACAACACAGAAGTTATATGTTGGTACACCATCAGTGCGTTTGATGATTAAGTCATCAAGCATATCGTTAGAAATTTCGATACGGCCACGAACATGGTCATCAAATACCACGCTGCCTTCAATTGGGTTTTTAAAGCGCACAACAAACGGCTCGTCAGTATCACGAGGAGCTAGGTTACGGCAGCAACCGTCGTATTTCTGCTGTAAACCTTGGGCTGCTTGATCTTCGCGCATGCTTTCAATGCGTTCACGCGAGCAATAGCATTTATATGCAGTGCCTTTATCTAGCATTTGCTCAATAATTTCGTTGTAACGATCAAAACGCTTAGTCTGGTAATATGGACCTTCATCCCAAGTCAACCCTAACCAGTTCATACCATCAAGAATGGCATCACATGCTTCTTGAGTTGAACGTTCAATATCAGTGTCTTCAATACGAAGTACAAATTCACCATTGTTAGCACGTGCGTGCAACCATGAATAAAGTGCTGTACGAGCACCACCTACATGAAGAAAACCAGTTGGACTTGGAGCAAAACGCGTCTTAGTAGTCATAATCGGACACTAACCTATTTATAAACGTCTAAAAAAGACAAACAAAAAAATGTGCCGCTATTCTAACAGCCAAACCCAGTAGTTGAAATGGCGTACATTAAAAGCGTGAACAGTTTTTAAATTTTATTTATTTTTAATATTAATTTCCTTGTTTAACAAAGCATCAAAGCGAACAAATTTAGGTCGACTAGCATTTTTTTAATTAAAAAGCGTTGACAGGTTTTACTTGCCGCCTATAATACGGCCCCACACAGCATGAGGTCGCTTAGCTCAGCTGGGAGAGCACCTCCCTTACAAGGAGGGGGTCACTGGTTCGAGCCCAGTAGCGACCACCATATCTTTATTGATTAAGATATTCTTATGTTGATTACATCCCAGGTCGCTTAGCTCAGCTGGGAGAGCACCTCCCTTACAAGGAGGGGGTCACTGGTTCGAGCCCAGTAGCGACCACCATGTAATTTTATTTTATTGTTGTGTAGAGTCCCAGGTCGCTTAGCTCAGCTGGGAGAGCACCTCCCTTACAAGGAGGGGGTCACTGGTTCGAGCCCAGTAGCGACCACCATATTTCCTTTCTGATTTATTCCCTAAGTATTCTTAGTTACATCATCATTTAAATTCCACCTAAATGACTACAACGATCACATTTTATGAACAATAAATCTTTTATCCACATTGTAGATAGCAATAAAAAACACTCAATAAAGAGTGATATTAGTCAATTATTTTTAGGGTGGGGTAATACCAATCCGCATTAGAATTTGCTCTTTTAGCAAAATTATCAGTGAGGTATTCGAGGCAGTTTTTTGAAGACAGAGTTGTTCTCGGCAACTGCTCCTGCGTTGCTCTACCTCTTGTATCCATGCAGTCGTACGTGTAAGAAAGGCTAACAAAGAAGACCACTTTGATAAATTCGCCCTTCGGTGCTATGTCCCTCCCAGCACTGCTTCAAATGACTTTGATGTAAAAGACTACACCTACAGTCATTTTCATTGTACTGGCTCTAGTGACGCAGCCTAAAATAGATCATGTTCTAATCAGGATTGATATAATGCTTATCCTAAGCCTAAAAAACCACCCGTTTGATGAGACCATAATTGCGAATATATACCATTGGCCTTAATGAGCTCTTGATGAGTACCTTGCTCTACAATTCTCCCTTGGTCTAATACAATTAAGCGATCCATTGCGGCAATGGTAGATAATCGATGCGCAATAGCGATAACCGTTTTACCTTCCATCAATTCATATAGAGACTCTTGTATAGCTGCTTCTACTTCAGAGTCTAATGCTGAGGTCGCTTCGTCTAGTAACAAAATCGGCGCATTTTTAAGTAATACTCTCGCAATGGCAATCCGTTGGCGTTGACCACCAGATAACTTCACGCCTCGTTCACCCACTTGGGCATCTAGTCCTTTATTACCAAATGGATCGGTTAGCGTTTCAATAAAATCAAAAGCTTGAGCTTGAGTGATTGCTGCCATCAGCTTTTCTTCGCTGGCGTGCGGATCACCATACAGAATATTTTCTCTAATAGAACGGTGCAGTAATGAAGTATCTTGCGTCACCATACCAATGTTAGCGCGTAAAGAATCTTGAGTGATGTGCGTTAATGGCTGGCCATCAATTAGAATTTGCCCTTGTTCTACATCATGGAAACGCATCAATAAGTTCACTAAAGTTGACTTTCCGGCCCCTGAACGGCCAACTAACCCTACTTTTTCACCAGGCTTAATTTGTAAGTCAAGGTCGTTGATAACACCGGTTTTTTCACCATAATGAAAACTGACGTGATCGAAATCTATTTTCCCTTGGGTAACCACAATGTCTTTTGCATCGGCTTTATCTTGAATCGCAATGGGCTTTGATAATGTGTTCATACCATCGGTAACGGTACCAATGTTTTCAAATAAGGAACTGATTTCCCACATAATCCATTGTGACATGCCGTTTAAACGCAGCGCTAAACTCACCGCGATAGCAATAGCACCAACCGTAATCGCACTGTCAGACCACAACCATATTGAAACCGCTGTAATCGTGAATGCTAATAAGTAATTAATGATTTGTACCAACACATTTATCACTGTCACTAAACGCATTTGACCGTAAACTGTTTTTAAAAAGATGCTCATACTGTCGCGTGCGTAATCAGCCTCTTGCTTAGTATGAGAAAACAATTTTACAGTTGAAATGTTGGTGTAACTGTCGACGATTCGACCTGTCATGGTCGAGCGAGCATCAGCTTGTTCTGTCGCGACAGCTTTTAACTTAGGAACTAACTTCCACTGAATGGCCACATAAGCGGCTAACCAGACTAACATTGGCAGCACTAAGCGCACATCGGCACTGGCAATCATTACTAACATTGATGTGAAGTAAATAAGGATGTACATCAGCACATCTAATAGTTTCATGACGGTCTCTCGCACCGCCAACGAGGTTTGCATTACCTTTGTCGCGACTCGACCTGCAAAATCGTCTTGATAAAATGAAATACTTTGTTTGAGTAAGTAACGGTGAGCTTGCCATCGGATGGCCATAGGGTAATTGCCAAGCAAGGTTTGATAAACAATCGATGCATGCAACCAAACTAAAAGTGGAATGACGACTAATACAATGACGGACATGCCAATTAAGGTTACTTGTTCGTCTTGCCATAATGTTTGTGGGTTCTTAGTCACCAACCAATCAACTAATTTTCCCATAAAGCCAAATAATGACACTTCGAGAATCGCAAGCATTGCCGTGAGTAATGACATCACGATTAAAGGCCAGCCAAAACCGCTAGTATAGTGACGACAAAATGCATATAGGGAATTAGGTGGTTGAGTCGGTTCTTCTGGTGGTAAAGCTTGGGTCAATGATTCAAAAAATTTAAACATCTATTGCTCTAACATTGTTAGTGAGATTTCTGGTGTTTAGGATAACGTAAAAATGGCAAATGTAATGGATTAAATAGTTACCGTATTCAAATACGATTGAGTTCCGTTTTCCGCTAGGTGTGGTACTTTGCCTTAGGTAAAGTAACGCTATGACCAGTTATGCGAGAAATATAAGATGAATGTTCAGTGTGCTTTTTATTTTTATTCAATTGCAGGAATGAGTTATGTCAATTGATAAGCATCAAGCAGACTGCGTACTGACGGCAAGAGTATGCCAGCAGGCTAGGCTTAGTCGCGACGCACGTTTTGATGGTCAATTTTTTATCGGAGTACTAACAACGGGGATTTATTGTCGTTCAATCTGTCCGGCTCCGTCCCCTAATGAAAAAAACGTCCGCTATTTCGATTCTGCCATTAAAGCGGCCAATGCAGGTTTGCGACCTTGTCTAAGGTGTCGTCCCGATAGCGCACCAAGTTCGCATGCATGGCGAGGCACTGACACCACATTAAATCGTGCCATAAAGTTAATTGAGCAAGGTTTTTTAAGTGGAGATAATGCCGGAACCGTCACTGAACTTGCTGGTCGACTTGGGATTACCAGCCGATATTTGAGCCAACTTTTTAATCAAGGTGTCGGCACCTCGCCTAAACGGTTTGCGCTTTATCAGCAGTTGATGTTTGCAAAACAACTAATTCATCAAACATCATTATCAATGACTAATGTTGCTATGGCAGCAGGCTTCAATAGTATTCGACGTTTTAATGAAGTTTTTAAACAAGAGCTTATGCTTAGCCCCTCTAATTTACGCAAGCAAAGCCACATATCTAAAACATCATTAACAAATCAAGACAAATCGGTAGCGGTAATTAAACCGATTCAATTAGCCTTAGCTTATCGCCCGCCACTAAGCTGGCAAAAAATGAATCGCTTTTATGCTTTTCGTCAAGTCGAGCACATGGAGATGATTGATGAGCAAGGAAGTTATGCGCGAAGTTTTTCATTTTTTGGTGTTACCGGTGCCTTTTCAGCTCGTTCGAATGCAAAAAAAGCACAGCTTGATGTCAGCATTTATTTTGTTAACGCAGAAGACGTGAAACATTTGCACAAAATTGTCATCAAAATCAGGTCGATATTTGACCTTGATGCAGATGTGCAGGTCATTGAGCAAGCGTTAACCCCCATTTCATCTCTTGGCGCGAAAGTGGATACAGGTCTGCGGATCCCGGGAACGGGTAATGTGTTTGAAGCAGCATGCAGGGCTGTACTTGGGCAGCAAGTCAGTGTGGTGCAAGCGACTAAGTTGCTCAATACACTAGTGCTGCATTATGGCGCTGAGCTCATCATAAACGGTAAAACATGGCGATTATTTCCAACGGCAAACGTGATTGCTCGTGCTTCATTGGATGAATTAAAAATGCCTGGTGCTCGCAAGTTGGCGCTTAATGCTCTGGGTGATTACGTTGAAAAATATCCCGATTCAACACCGCAGGAGTGGCTTAACGTTAAAGGCATTGGTCCTTGGACTGTGGCTTACGCTCAAATGCGTGGGTTGAGTGATCCCAATGTGTTTTTAACCACAGATTTAGTGATTAAAAATCGAATTTATGCACTATATCAATTGGCTAATGTGCCAATAGAATCCACCAAGTCTTATGCTGAAATCGCCAAAAGTATCAGTCAACAAGTCAGCCCTTGGGGCAGTTATTTAACGTTTCAGCTATGGGATCAAGATCCGCTGAACTCAACACAAGAATAAAATGATGCCAATAATTACTGCACCTTTAATCCAATCTATTGTTACAAGTCCTGTCGGTTTACTTTCACTTAAGGCATCGGAACATGGGTTAACCCATTTACAAGTTTATGACTTAACTACAATAAATGCTGAAGTATCGATTCAATCATCGCTCACTTTGACAACCAGTTCCGATCCCATAAATAATGAGCAACTTGAATATAAGGCTTTACAGCATATTAACATTACCACTGCACAATTAAGTGAATATTTTGCCGGTAACAGAAAGCAGTTTTCGGTTGCGTTAGCGCCCAAGGGGACACAATTTCAGCAAGAGGTGTGGCAAGCGTTAAGTCAGTTACCTTTTGGAGAAAACTGCAGTTACAGCGATATTGCTAATACGATTGGCCGACCTAAAGCGGTTAGAGCTGTTGGGGCTGCAAACGGCGCTAACCCCATAGCGATTATTGTGCCATGTCATCGTGTAATAGGTAAGGGCGGTAAACTCACTGGTTATGCTTACGGGCTTGAGATGAAACAATGGCTACTGAATTTAGAAGGCGTCGAATAAATTCTGACTGTGGTGGTAAAGTGCGGTAAAATGTTCGATTGACACCCATTTTTAGAGCACATTTGATACATGACCCAAGCTTCATTGGCAACGACATTCGCTGAGTTTGGCCTGCATTCTCCATTGTTGGCAAGATTGGCAGAGCTAAATTACACTCAGCCTACCCCTATTCAAGCAGAAACCATTCCGAGTATTTTAGCCGGTAAAGATCTTTTGGCTGGCGCTAATACCGGTTCGGGTAAAACGGCAGCGTTTGCTCTGCCTATTTTACAACACTTACTCACTAAAACGTCGCGAACAGCATCTAAGGGCAATAATGTCAGTGCATTAGTTTTAGTGCCAACGCGAGAGTTAGCCAAGCAAGTTGCTGATAGTTTCAAATCTTATGCTGTGCATTTAAATGGCGATATTAAAGTCGTTGCTGCTTTTGGTGGTGTGTCTGTTAATACGCAAATGCTTGCCTTACGTGGTGGTGCAGACGTTATTGTGGCTACGCCAGGGCGACTGCTAGACCTAGTGTCATCGAATGCAGTAAAGTTGTCTCAAGTAACCACACTAGTGTTGGATGAAGCAGACCGGATGTTAAGTCTTGGCTTTACTGAGGAAATATCACAGCTACTTAATTTGTTGCCTAAAAAGAAACAGACATTATTGTTTTCGGCTACGTTCCCAGAAGAGGTCCGCCAGTTAACTCATGCCTTGTTAGTTACCCCACTTGAAGTACAATTACAAAGCGCAGAAGCAAGCACGCTTGTACAACGAGTGATGACCGTCAACCGTGAGAAAAAAACCGCTTTGCTTGCGCATTTACTGTTAGAGCATCAATGGCGTCAAGTGTTGATTTTTGTCAGCGCTAAAAATGGTTGTAACCATTTAGCGCAAAAACTGGCTAAGCGTGGTATTACAGCAGAAGTATTTCATGGTGATAAAGCCCAAGGCGCCCGTAGTCGAGTGCTTGAAAGTTTTAAAGTTGGAGCCATTCAAGTGCTTATTGCAACGGATATAGCTGCACGTGGTTTAGACATAGAAAAACTGCCAGTAGTAATTAATTTTGACTTACCGCGCAGTCCAGCAGATTATATGCATCGCATCGGCCGAAGTGGTCGTGCAGGAGAGGTGGGTTTAGCATTGACCTTGTTATCGCATGATGAGTATCATCACTTCTCAGTAATTGAAAAAAAGAATAAAATTCGTCTTGAACGTGAGCAAATTAATGGGTTTGAGGCCGACGAAGGTATGCCTGAGCATGTTATAGAGCAACCTAAACCTGTTGCGAAACCTGAAGGCACAGGTAAGAAGAAACGTAAAAAATTATCCCCAATTAATGTTGATATTTGGGCTAAAAAGTCAGATTAGTAGTAGGTAATATGAAACATATTTTTTGGTTAGTTGATGGGCAAATTGCAGGGCGCAGTGGCCCAAATAAAAATTCATGGGATTTGACTGAGTTCAAACAAGCCGGATTTGGTGCGATAGCATCATTAAACAATGCTGAAGGTTGTGATACGAATGAGATGGCTGAATTAGGCTTTCGTCATAAAGTGTTTAACTTGCCTGACAATATTCCTCCTAAGCCACAAGATGTAGCCATTTGTGCAGAAATATTACCTCAGGTGTTAGGCTTTATTCGTGAGTGTGAAAGCGAAGAACTGCCTGTATTATTACACTGCCGTTCAGGTATTAATCGCACCGAAATGGTGATGGCGTACTATATGATGGTAAATGGTGCAGCACCTTTACATGCCGTTAGCCAAGTGCGTAATGCCAGTGGTTTAGCGTTCGATGCTGAGGGGTGGGACCAATTTGTTTATGACGTACTTTACGAACTTCAATCTACTTCAAACTGATTAAGTTACACGCTGAGTGTTATCGTTTTAGAGGGAGACAATGAATAAATCATTGTTTCCCTTTGCTGTTTTTAGGGGACATTTGTTGGTTGATTATTGAGTGTCAGATGGTATAAATGCTAGCTATCTATCGGATGAATTACTAATTTTGTGATTTATAATGATATTTGACGATAAAATAGACCACTAAAGCTAATCTAAGTTCTGACGATAAATGCTATAATGAGCTTGATTTCAGTCTTCAGATGAAGGGGTAACAATGAGTCCGAAAACGAGTAAAGCAAATCAATCGCAAGGTCTATTGCTGTTTAAGTTGAACCAAACACAACTGTTTGCTTTAGGCACTTTAAAAATTCGGGAACTCGTACCATATACCCCTCTCACTAAAATTCCGCATTCTCACCCCTCTATTCTTGGTGCCGCCACTATCCGTGGGATGACCATTCCTGTTATCGATATGGCGGCTTCTATTGGGTACAAACCCGTTAGTGAACAAGAACGTAAAGATTGTTATATCATCATTACTGATTGTCAGAGGATGGTCATAGGTTTTTTAGTTCGCGCAATTGATAAAATCATTGAATGTAATTGGCGTAATATTGAAGCTCCTTCAGGCAGTTTAGGTAAGAATGCTTTCTTAACAGGTGTCACCCGTTTTGATGATCAATTAGTCCAATTACTGGATGTTGAATTGTTATTGTCGAAAATATTTCCGAGCGATCCTATTTCTAATCGGGCGATACTTACAGACGTTCAGCGTGAAAAATTAAAACCTCTGCATATTTTATTGGTTGATGATTCTAAAGTGGCCCGTAAACAATTATCCGATGCACTTGATTCGATTAATATACCTTACCAAGTGACGGCAGATGGTCGCGATGCACTAGAAATTATGAAACAGGCTGCGGCAGATAAAATGCCGATAGACATACTAGTGAGTGATATTGAAATGCCAGGACTTGACGGGTATGAGTTGGCCTTTGAGGTTAAGAACGACCCTGTGATTGAACATGCATATATTATTCTACATACTTCGTTATCAAGTGAAATTAGCGTTAGCCAAGCTAAGCAAGTTGGTGCGAATGAAGCTCTCACCAAATTTGACGCCAAAGAGTTAATTGAAGCTATGTTAAGAGGTGCTGAGGCAATAGAGACAGTTTAAGTTTAGAGATTAGTTAAACACGATGCGGTGTTAATTATGTTTAACAACCTCGTTTCAATTTATTTAACATTCCGATAATTGTGTTTATTTAACGAACACTGGGTAATTTTTTTATTCATTTAAACTCAACACTAGACTTATGATGTGGCATCCTGATATATAGCTACAAGGCTTTAGTTGTGTTCGGCATGGTAGTTGTTCACGAGAGAAGGCTATTACGGGAAACAAACTCTATTTATTGCAATAAGCTGATTGATTTAACGTATTGCCAAGGTGAGATTCTGATCCTCCCAATAAGCATATTTACAAAAAGAAGCGTTTAATGATGACTGGTGAACATGTTCTGATGGGGCGAGCACAAGTTGTGTCGTGCTCTTTTAGGGCATATAACCACAATAGTTAAACAATTTGATTAACGATAAGTGTCTACTTTATAGACAAAGCCATAAATATAATAATCATAGGTTAAGCAATGAATCAAAAAACATCACTGTTAGCTCGTATTGCTAATGGAAGCCTTGTGCTACAAATTATTAGCGGAATCATTTTGGGTGTGATTCTGGCAAGTATTTCAACAGCGGGTGCCAATAATGTGGCTTTTTTAGGGGCACTGTTTGTGGGGGCTTTAAAAGCCATTGCACCGATACTCGTGTTTGTTTTGGTCGCATCATCGATTGCTAATCAAAAGAAAAATAGTCAAACCAATATGCGTCCTATTATTGGACTATATCTTTTTGGAACCCTTGCCGCAGCATTAACTGCAGTTTTATTTAGTTTTGCATTTCCAACAACCTTATTGTTAACCACAGGTGTCGAAGGCTCTAATCCTCCTCAAGGGATTGGAGAAGTGATTAATACTCTATTATTCAAAATTGTCGATAATCCTGTTAACGCATTATTAACCGGCAATTATATTGGTATTTTAGTCTGGGGTGCAGGATTAGGTATCACCATGCACCATGCTGGTGATAGTACTAAACGGATGCTGTCTGATGTTAGCGATGCTGTATCTAACATTGTCCGCTTCGTAATCCGTCTTGCACCAATTGGTATTTTTGGATTAGTGGCCGCGACATTTGCTGAAACAGGCTTCGATGCTCTTGCCGGTTATGGCCAATTATTGATGGTACTTGTGGGCTCCATGCTATTTATTGCGTTGGTTATTAACCCTATTATTGTGTATGTCAAAATTAAACGTAACCCTTATCCGCTGGTGTTTAAATGTTTACGTGAAAGCGGTGTAACGGCATTTTTTACTCGTTCAAGTGCAGCTAATATTCCGGTCAATATGGCGTTGTGCGAAGAACTTAAATTGCATAAAGACACGTACTCAGTGTCTATTCCATTAGGCGCCACAATTAATATGGGCGGCGCAGCGATTACCATAACGGTATTGACCTTAGCTGCGGCACATACGTTGGGTATTCAAGTTGACTTTTTTACCGCTCTACTATTGAGTGTGATAGCGTCAGTGTCTGCGTGTGGTGCGTCTGGTGTTGCTGGTGGTTCACTATTATTAATTCCATTAGCATGTAGCTTGTTTGGTATTTCTAATGATATTGCGATGCAAGTTGTGGCTGTTGGTTTTATTATTGGAGTAATCCAAGATTCTGCTGAAACAGCATTAAATAGCTCTACTGATGTGATATTTACTGCAGCAGCATGTGAAGCGGCTGAAGCTAAAGAGGCCAAACAAGAAGCTCAAGTCAGTTAAATATATGGTTGTTGAAGAGATGCCGGCGGTTGTGCCGGCATTTTTTTGTCTAATAGGTATAAATTAGTGTGATATTAAAACGGATGTGGGCTAGAAAAGGTCATTTCGACTTGGCTGTAAGGGTGGGTAATCGTGAGCGATTGCGCATGTAGGTTTAAGCGCTTACTGGCATTAATTGTCTCTGCATCGCCATAGAATTCATCTCCCAAAATGGCGTGTCCTAGCGCAAGCATATGAACCCTAAGTTGATGAGTGCGACCTGTATGTGGTTTAAGTTCCATTAAGGTTGACTGCGCGCGGTATTCAAGCACTTGAAAGTAGGTCAACGCCGCTTTACCTGAGTCAGTAAGCATTTGGAAGGGGGGGAAGTCAGGATTAGGACCCAGTGCGAAATTGACTTTGCCTTGTTGTTCACTGACGTGTCCCATGACTTCGGCAATATACACTTTTTTGGCTTGACGATTTTGAAATTGAATTTTTAAATGAGATTCTGCTTTTTTCGTACGAGCAAAAATCAAGATTCCAGAGGTGTCACAATCTAAGCGATGGATCAGAATGGCTTCTGGATAGCATTGTTGCAAACGGGTTATTGCCGTATCGTGAGTTTCAGGCGAACGACCAGGATTCGATAATAGACCTGAAGGTTTATTGATGACGATAATGTCACGGTCTTTATAGCGTATATCTAACCATGGAATTGATGGCGGTTGATAAGTAAAGATGTGCATTAGTAAGTGTTCTCTTGGATTTAGTGGGGAGATATTGATGAGTTATCAATAAACGTCGCGCATACTTCAGTCGCGAATAATAACAAAGTTTAACTCATAACGAAAAACCAATTATTGACCTACGGTATAGTCATGGCCGCTTTACCAAGTGGCTAACCACAACCGCAATGACATTCCCCAATGGCTTGTAACTCCCGAGGTTACAAAACGAATATCATTATTAGTATCAACAATATAAATAGCAGGCAAAGCCATTGCCCCCCATTGCTGGCTAAATGATATTGTTTGAGACTGATTGTGTTGATTGATCACATCAAAGTGATAATGATGTTGTTGCATAAAAGCATTAATGTCTACATTGGTACCAGAAGCGACAGCGATGGAAACCACTTGATAATCTTGCTTTAGGTTAACTAAGTCCACCATTGGTGAGGTGATGCGGCATACAGGACACCAGGTCCCCCAAAAATAAATTAAAGTGGGTTTATCATTTTGGCCTATATGCTCTTTTGTATCAGCAGATCCAGAGTTAAACAAAGATATTGGTTTCTTATTAATGGTAAGGGCGTTAATGGGTGTTGCTACGCCTGTTCGCATATCTCGCTGTAAGTAACTCGCAAGAATGAACATTACAAGTCCGAAGATTATTATATCGCGTAGGCTAGATAGCCAAAACTCTCTTGATATCAATGTGGCTTTTAGGTTAGCTAACCATAACTTCATGTTTGCAAGCATCCATGGAAAGCCAATGTTAAGGTAAATATTCGGCAGGGGTTTTACGGCTGTAAATTCGACTATAAGCCATCAATTGTGGATAAAAGGTTCTAAATGCAATTTCAATCTCAATATAAATCTGATCAATATCGTTAATGGCATTATCAAACAGTTCAGGTTTTGATAAGCGGCGGCTAATCCCTTTTATGGCTTGCTCTAATCCTTGTCTTGTTTGGTAACTGCTTAACCAGTCTTGTTGGATGATTTGAGGCGCGATAGCTTGTAAGCTTGGGGGAAGTTCAAGTGTTGTACTCAGTTGATGGTATGCTTTTTGGCAGAATTCATCCAATGGTTGGTGATGATACTCTTCCCAATAAAATGCTAGATAATGATCAAATACGAGATCTATCAGTACAGGTGCTACGCGACGTGAGGTTTTTGGAAATAGCTTGAGTAAGTCTATAATAATTTCATGATTATCAGTTATTTGATCTATCTGGCGATGAAGCCATATACCTTGTTGCAAATGTTTAGGGTGTCGGTCTATGTTACCTTTTGCGAAATCACCGGACAAATTAGCTACTAGGTGAGTATTGCTGATGTCGGCTAAATGTAAGTGAGCTAAAAAGTTCATAAATTATACTTCTAATTTTATTATTTTACAGTATGATACTAGCCGTTTGTAACAAAGCGTTACAACGTTGCTAGGGTGCGAAGTTAATCATAACGTTTTACAGATAAATGTCATTGAGTATTCACCATCATCGTTGTGATAAGCGTAAGTGCCGTTAAAGGGTATAGGATTAATTTAAAGGGTCAAGGATGATGAAAGAGTGGATTAAAAAGTTATTGGGTAGACCGATTACACCAAAGAGAAATAAAGTGCACATCGATATGCGGTATGAAGAACATTCATATAAATCGAGTGATATTTTGGACTCTGCAAAGTCAGATACCTCTGAACGAGATGATATTGACACTGAGCCTACAGAACATAAGCCGACAAAATAATCAGTAAACTTGATCTTAATTTGCGCTCGCCATAGACTAGCGGCCGTTTTTACTGTTGAGATCATACTATGCGCGTTGCAGATTTTTCATTCGACCTACCAGATGAGCTTATTGCTCGTTATCCAACTGCACAACGCAATGCCTCGCGTTTACTCACATTAAGTGGCGAAAACGGTGAGCTTGCCGACAAACAATTCACGGATTTATTCAATTTGATTAACCCTGGAGACTTGATGGTGTTTAATAACACCAGAGTAATACCGGCACGTTTATTCGGCCAAAAGTCTACAGGTGGCAAGCTTGAAATTCTCGTTGAACGCATGCTTGATGATAAACGTATCTTAGCTCATATTCGTAGCTCAAAATCGCCTAAAGTTGATGCGTTAATTGACTTAGATGGCGGATATCAAATGAAAATGTTGGCTCGTCATGATGCGTTGTTTGAGCTTGAGCTAATGTCAGATAAAACAGTATTAGAAGTACTTGAGGAGGTTGGGCATATGCCTCTGCCACCTTATATTGACCGTCCTGATGAAGATGCTGATAAAGAACGTTATCAAACGGTATATAACCAAACTCCCGGAGCCGTCGCTGCACCAACAGCTGGATTACACTTTGATGATGCAATGTTGGCTCAATTAAAAGCTAAAGGTGTCAATATTGCTTTTGTGACTTTGCATGTCGGTGCTGGAACATTTCAACCTGTTCGGGTCGATAATATTCTTGAGCACAAGATGCATTCCGAGTGGGCTAATGTTTCGCAAGATGTGGTTGAACTTATTGCGCAAACTAAAGCAAATGGCCATCGTGTGGTTGCAGTTGGTACCACATCGGTTCGTTCACTTGAAAGTGCGGCTTGCGCAAGTGGTGATGGTCCACTTAACGCCTTTAGTGGTGATACTGATATTTTTATTTATCCCGGATATCAATTTAAAATAATTGATGCGATGGTGACCAATTTTCACTTGCCTGAATCGACATTAATCATGCTGTTAAGTGCTTTTGCTGGTTTTGGAGAGGTAATGAACGCCTATCAACATGCCATTACGCAGAAATATCGCTTTTTTAGTTACGGTGATGCCATGTTTGTGACAAAAAAAGCCCCCTAAACAATGAATTTGATTTAAAATACTCGCCCACAATAGTGGGCGTTTTTTTGATTTAATGTGCCGGTAACCTTGAAGCATTAAAATTTGCCCTCATTATTATAGAAGCTAAACAAGTCAGACTGTTTATCTGGCAAGGTGATTTATGAAATTTGAATTAGACACAACAGACGGTCGTGCACGTCGTGGACGACTTATTTTTGACCGTGGTACTGTAGAAACGCCTGCATTTATGCCTGTGGGAACTTACGGTACGGTAAAAGGGATGACCCCTGAAGAAGTGCGAGCCACTGGCGCCGACATTTTATTGGGTAATACCTTTCATTTGTGGTTACGTCCAGGCGAAGAAATCATGCGTAAGCATGGTGACTTGCATGACTTTATGAATTGGCAACGTCCAATTTTAACTGATTCGGGTGGGTTTCAGGTGTTTAGTTTGGGGGATATTCGTAAAATCACTGAAGAAGGTGTGCATTTCCGTTCACCCATTAATGGTGAAAAGATTTTCTTAGACCCAGAAAAATCAATGCAAATTCAGGACTCTTTAGGCTCTGACGTTGTGATGATTTTTGATGAATGTACACCGTATCCAGCAACACATGATGAAGCGCGTAAGTCGATGCAAATGTCACTGCGTTGGGCTAAACGCTCACGTGATGAGTTTGACCGTTTAGAAAATCCAAATTCTTTGTTTGGTATTATTCAAGGTGGAGTATACGAAGACTTACGTGATGAAAGTGTAAAGGGGCTTGTTGATATTGGCTTTGATGGTTATGCCGTAGGTGGCTTAGCTGTCGGAGAACCTAAAGCCGACATGCACCGCATTTTAGAGCACGTTTGTCCACAAATCCCTGCGGATAAGCCTCGCTATTTAATGGGCGTAGGTAAACCTGAAGATTTAGTTGAAGGGGTTCGCCGCGGTGTCGATATGTTTGATTGTGTGATGCCAACGCGAAATGCGCGTAATGGCCATTTGTTCACCAGTGAAGGTGTCATTAAAATTCGTAATGCACGTCACCGTGATGACACATCTCCATTAGATGCCAAGTGTGATTGTTACACTTGTAAAAACTATTCACGTGCATATTTGTACCATTTAGATCGTTGTAATGAAATTTTAGGTGCGCGTTTAAACACCATTCACAATTTACGTTATTACCAAATGTTGATGGAAGGTTTGCGCGGCGCTATTGAGACAGGTACATTAGACGCCTTTGTTAAGGAATTCTATACCAGTCTTGGTCGTGAAGTGCCTGAGTTAGTCGATTAATTTTAGCCAATAAGAAGAGAGAACTATGTTTATTTCAAATGCTTATGCAAGCCCAATGGCTGGCGCTGCCGGTGGCGAAACCATGCAATTAATTTTCATGCTAGTCATGTTTGGGTTAATTTTTTACTTCATGATTTTCCGTCCACAATCAAAGCGCGTTAAAGAACACAAAAATTTAATGGCTTCTATCTCAAAAGGTGATGAAGTCTTAACCAGTGGTGGCATTCTTGGTAAAGTGACCAAAATCGGTGAAGAAAGTGATTATGTATTATTAGCCATTAATGATAATAACCAAATCACGATTAAAAAGGATTACATCGCAGCGGTATTGCCTAAAGGTTCTATTCAGTCGTTATAAAGCCAAGAGGGCTATGGTGTGTTAAATAAATACCCAATGTGGAAAAACATCATGGTGGTGCTTATCATCGCCATTGGTGGTTTTTATGCAATTCCCAATCTGTTTGGTGAAGATCATGCCGTGCAGATTGTCGCCACTCGCGGCGCAGAAGTGACAACGTCGACGCAATCGATGGTCGTTGATCTATTAGAAAGTAAGGGTATTGCCATAAAGCGTGCCGAGCTTGAAGGTGGCCAGCTATTGATTAGGGTGCAAAATCCTGAGCAGCAGCTGGTGGCAAAAGAAGCTATCGCTGAACAACTTGGTCAAAAATATACTGTTGCATTAAATTTAGCTCCGGCGACCCCAGAATGGCTTGAAGCTGTTGGTGGTACACCAATGAAGCTAGGTTTGGATTTACGTGGTGGTGTTCACTTCTTAATGGAAGTGGATATGGGCGAAGCTATTCGTAAAATGGAAGAAGCTAAAATAGCGGATTTCCGTAGCCAGCTTCGTGAAGAGAAAATTCGTTATGCTGGTATTCGTAAAACCCCCAAAGGTATTGCGATCAAGTTTCGAGATGCTGAAACGGTCGATCAAGCTGAGGCTTATTTAAAAACCCGCAGTAATGACATGGTGTATACCGATGCAAGCAGTGGCAGTGAGTTTATGTTGCTTGCGACCATGAGTGATGTTTATCTTAAGCAAATTAAAGAAGAAGCATTACAGCAAAACATTACCACTATTCGTAACCGTGTTAACGAACTAGGTGTTGCGGAGCCAGTCGTTCAACGTCAAGGCGCTGAGCGCATTATTGTTGAACTGCCTGGTGTACAAGACACTGCTCGAGCAAAAGAAATTTTAGGTGCTACAGCATCAATTGAATTTCGCATGGTTGATGATAAAGCTGATGTCAGTGCTGCTGCCAATGGTCGTGTCCCCGCAGGTGCAGAAGTGTATCAACGCCGTGAAGGCGGCATTGTTGTACTGAAAAAAGAAGTCATGTTGACCGGTGATCACATTACGGGTGCGCAACCGACTTTTGACCAATACAGTCGTCCACAGGTAGCGATTAATCTTGACGCAAAAGGCGGCTCGATTTTCTCTAACGTGACCAAAGACAATATCGGTAAACCAATGGCAACATTGTTTATTGAATATAAAGACAGTGGTAATCGTAATCCTGATGGCACAGTCAAAATGACCAAGATTGAAGAGGTTATTTCGGTTGCAACGATTCAGGCTCGTTTAGGTCGTAATTTTGTGATTACTGGTCTTGAACATACTGAAGCTCAAAGTTTAGCATTACTGTTACGTGCCGGTGCGCTGATTGCACCAGTGACGATTGTAGAAGAAAGAACCATTGGTCCAAGCCTAGGTGCTGAAAACATCCAAAATGGTGTTCAAGCAATGGTATGGGGAATGGTTGTAGTGCTTGTCTTTATGATGATTTACTACCGAGCATTTGGTTTTATTGCCAACCTTGCATTGTTAGCAAATCTCATCATGGTTGTTGGTGTAATGTCGATGATCCCAGGAGCAGTGTTAACCTTACCAGGTATTGCAGGTATGGTACTCACTGTGGGTATGGCGGTAGATGGTAACGTACTTATATTTGAACGTATCCGTGAAGAATTATTAGCCGGCCGCAGTGTTCAACAAGCTATCCATGAAGGTTATGGAAATGCATTCTCAACCATTGCCGATGCCAACATTACTACCTTTATGACAGCATTAATTTTGTTTGCTGTCGGTACCGGTGCGGTGAAAGGTTTTGCAGTTACCTTAATGATAGGTATTGCGACTTCGATGTTTACAGCCATTGTTGGTACACGCTCAATCGTGAATGCGGTTTGGGGTGGTAAGCGCGTTAAGTCATTGTCTATCTAAGGGAGAAGTTGATTATGTTACAGATATTTTCAGTAAAGAAGACCGTCGACTTCCTTCGCCATGCATTGCCTATCAGCATCATGTCGATGATTTTAGTGATTGCCTCTTTTGTGTCGCTTGGGGTACAAGGCATTAACTGGGGTCTTGATTTTACTGGCGGAACGGTTGTTGAAATGGAGTTTTCAACTCCTGTCGACTTAAATGCTTTACGTGCAACAATGACGACTGATGAAGCTGAAGGGGCTGTGGTACAGAACTTTGGTTCAAGCCACGACGTGTTAGTTCGTCTACCAGTAAGAAATGAGTTGAAAAGTGATGACCAAGTTGCTGCTGTTTTAACCGCAGCACAATCAATTGATGCAGGCGTGGTTCAAAAGCGAGTTGAATTTGTTGGGCCACAAGTAGGCAAAGAGTTAGCGGAACAAGGCGGTTTAGCCGTTATTGTTGCGCTTATTTGTATTCTAATTTACGTTTCATTTCGTTTTGAATGGCGTTTAGCAGCAGGTTCTGTTGCAGCATTAGCTCATGACGTTATTGTCACCTTAGGGGTCTTTTCCGTTTTACAGCTTGAGTTTGATTTGACTGTATTAGCAGGCTTATTAACGGTTGTTGGTTACTCACTTAACGATACTATTGTGGTATATGACCGTATTCGTGAAAACTTTCTTAAAATGCGTAAAGGTACCCCTAGAGAGATAGTTAACACTTCAATTACTCAAACTATGAGTCGTACTGTTATTACTACAGGTACAACATTAATTACCGTTATTGCGCTGTTTTTAAAAGGCGGCACAATGATCCATGGTTTTGCGACTGCATTGTTATTGGGTATTTTTGTGGGTACATACTCATCTATTTACGTGGCAAGTTATTTAGCCATTAAATTGGGTATTAACCGTGAGCATATGCTACCGGTAGAGATTGAGAAAGAAGGTGCAGATCAACCTTCAATGATGCCTTAATACATTACTATTAATCATCAATCACTAAAAAACCTCAGCCGTGCTGGGGTTTCTTTTTTTATGGAATTGGTATTATACCAATCTCATTAAATATCTGGTCAGTTCAGAGTCTCTCAGGTTTTTCAATTCAAGGCACATTGATGTAGAAATGGTTGCTCCCTTTTAAATCGATGTAACACAGAAGTGGAATACCTGTGAGACTCCATTCTGGCGGGGTTCAAAGTCCTTTATGCTTCGTTAGATGCTTTCAAAATACGACTGCATGGATGCTGGAGGTAGAGTAACGCAGGAGCTTGTTACCGAGAATCACTATTCGCTTCAATCATCTGCCTTGCCTACAGCA
>NZ_JBSQBN010000086.1:0-20116 GCF_053850585.1 Shewanella sp. A22 | reverse complement strand
AAGCTCCTGCGTTACTCTACCTCCAGTATCTGACCGCCATGGATGGTGGGAATGTCTTATTTTTTATGGAAAAAAATAGACCATGCAGTCGTATTTTGAAAGCATCTAACGAAGCATAAAGGACTTTAAAACCCGCCAGAATGGAGTCTCTCAGGTATTCCACTTCTGTGTTACATCGATTTAAAAGGAAACAACCATTTCTACATCAATGTGCCTTGAATTGAAAAACTTGAGAGACTCTGAACTGACCAGATATTTAATGAGATTGGTATTACCCCAGCATCGCTTGGATAATAAGGGTAAATTACAGCGGAGCAATAAAAAACCCAGCATATATACTGGGTTTTTTATGTTATCCGTGTCGATATTTAACACTTTTAATTTATACAGGTGCTAAAACGGAATATCGTCATCCCAGCCTTCATCTAAATCAGGAGTGAAGTTCTGTTGCGGTTGTGGTGCAGGGCGCTGTGCAGGTGCGTTTTGTGGTTGGAAATTACCCTGTGGTGCAGCGGCAGGCTTTGGTGCATAAGTTGGTGCAGTTTGAGCTTGCTGCGCAGGAGCCGCTTGTTGATAACCACCTTGTTGCGCAGGTGCTTGATAAGCTGTATTACCCGCGGTTGGCGCAGTTTGATTATATTGCGCTTGTGGCGGACGAGCTTGAGGTGCAGGAGCTGGGCGAGACTGTTGTTGCCCCATATTTTGTCCTGCATTTTGGCCTTGTCCTTGATATTGACCACCAGCGTTATCGCCTGAGTTACGGCTGTCTAACATTTGCATTTCCATGGCATTAATTTCAGTCTTATAACGGTCTTGACCGGTAGTCTGATCTTGCCACTTACTGGTTTGCAATTTGCCTTCTAAATAAACTTTAGAACCTTTCTTTAAATATTCGCCGGCAATTTCTGCAAGGCGACGATACATCACAATGTTGTGCCATTCGGTACGCTCTTGCGTTTGACCTTGTTGGTCTTTCCACGACTCACTTGTCGCTATAGTAAAATTGGCTACGGCATTGCCGTTTGGCATGTAACGAACCTCAGGATCTTTACCTAAGTTACCGACCAAAATTACTTTGTTCACACCACGACTAGCCATCGAAATCTCCTGAGATTTTTATCTGTTTACTTTATCTGAATACTAAGCTGAATGATCTACACGATCTAATTCACAGAGCCTAACACAGCTCGCGCTTCGCTTAAATTGAATTTATCATCGACCTTTAAATAAGCCACTTTCTCTTCGAGCACCACGATGGCTTCAACAACGCCGATTAACTGCGATAATTTACTGGCCATATTTTGCGCGTCGGTTCTATTTTTTACCGTAGCTTCAAGGGTATAGCTTTTAAATAACACTGGCTTTTGCATGCCCAAGGTCAAGAGTAACCACACACACATTAGCCCTAGTGCGACAAAAAACACGCCAGATGCGCCAACCAGTTGATACGCTCCGCCGCCTAACATGCCGCCGCAAAAAGCACCTAAAAACTGGCTAGTTGAATATACTCCCATAGCCGAACCTTTATCACCAACAGGGCAAAACTTAGCAATCAAACTCGGCAGTGATGCTTCAAGGTAATTAAAGCCAGTGAAAAATAACACTACAGCGCCACTTAACACCCAAAGATTATCGGCATAAAACCCCATCCCCGCAAGTGACACCATCATAAACATTAGCGACAATTGGAACATGGTTTTAGTATTGTTGCGTTTTACCCCAATGATAATTAACGGCACCATTAAGAAAAATGCACCGACAAAAGCAGGAAAGTACAACATCCAATGCTTTTCTTTCACTAAACCGGCATCAACCAAATCAAGTGGTAATGCAACAAACACAGCGGTGAGCACTAAATGCAAAATAAAAATACCTGCATCTAAACGAAATAACTGTGGATCTAACAACATACGCTTTAATTTTGTGGGCGTGGCGACGGTATCACCTTTAGGCGCTTGGCTAATCGGATTGGGCACAAAAAACTGCACAATCAACATGCCCAACACGGCTAATACAGCGGTTAATAAAAACAACCCTGTTAAGCCCATATATTGTGCCACAATAGGCCCAACCAATAATGACAAGGCAAATGAAAAGCCAATACACATGCCAATAATTGCCATGACTTTAGTGCGTTGTTCATCTCGGGTTAAATCGGCAGCAAGCGCTAATACAGCCGCGGCAATGGCGCCCATGCCTTGTACTGCACGACCAAACACCACACCATAAATGTGATCAGATGATGCGGCAATTAAACTCCCAATAGCAAATAAGACTAAGCCACCAAGAATGATCGGTTTACGTCCGTATTTGTCAGACAAAATACCCATAGGGATCTGTAAAAAAGCTTGGGTTAATCCGTACGCACCAATAGCAATACCCACCCACAACGGCGAAAAGCCCTCGAGGTGCTGACCATAAAGCGCGAAGACAGGCATAATCATAAACAATCCCATCATTCGTAAACCAAACACACTGGCTAACGAAAATGCGACTTTTTTCTCCATACCCGACAGTCCATTACTGGCCATGCTGTTGCCCTTCGATAAGTAATTCAACAATATTATAAGTTGCGCATATTACCACAGCGCCATAAATTAGCTCAAAAGGAAATCACAGTTTTCAACATAAGATGTTTTATCTGCGCATGTTAAACTTTACTCCAGCTCGATACGTATCTTAAAACCATGAGAGTCAAAATTGATATGAAGTCCCCCAACAAACTATGCGATACTAATTGCTGTTTTGTTTTATATAAGTCATAGAGTGAATAGATGGATAATATTGAAATACGCGGTGCCCGAACCCACAATCTTAAGAACATCAATCTCACCATCCCCCGTGACAAACTTATTGTGATAACTGGGTTATCTGGTTCTGGAAAATCATCATTAGCCTTCGATACTTTGTATGCAGAAGGCCAGCGTCGCTATGTCGAATCGTTGTCGGCGTATGCGCGTCAATTCTTGAGCTTAATGGAAAAACCCGATGTTGATCATATTGAAGGCTTAAGCCCAGCTATCTCAATTGAACAAAAATCAACTTCACACAATCCGCGATCTACGGTCGGCACTATTACCGAAATCTATGACTATTTACGTTTATTATTTGCCCGCGTAGGAGAACCCCGCTGTCCAACTCACAACCAACCTTTATCGGCGCAAACTGTCAGTCAGATGGTTGATAAAGTGCTAGCAATGCCGGCAGACAGCCGTCAGATGCTGCTTGCACCAGTGGTTAATGACCGTAAAGGCGAACACGTTAAACTGCTTGAAAGCTTATCGGCACAAGGGTATATCCGGGCTCGTATTGACGGTGAAGTGTGTGATTTAACCGACCCTCCAACATTAGATTTACACATCAAACATACCATTGAAGTGGTTGTCGATCGCTTTAAAGTACGCGAAGACATGAAACAGCGTTTGGCAGAGTCGTTTGAAACCGCTTTAGAACTGTCGGGTGGCATAGCCAAAATTGCCAGCATGGAAGATAGCAGTACTGAAGAACTCATCTTTTCGGCAAACTTTGCTTGTCCGCATTGTGGCTATTCGATGGCCGAACTTGAACCGCGTATTTTTTCGTTTAACAATCCTGCCGGGGCTTGCCAAACCTGTGACGGTTTAGGGGTTCAGCAGTTTTTTGACTCAGAAAGAGTTATTGCTAACGATGAGCTTTCATTAGCCGGTGGTGCCATTAGAGGTTGGGATAGACGCAACTTTTACTATTTCCAAATGCTCAGCTCGCTCGCCGAACATTATAAGTTTGATGTTGAAAAACCATTTGCCGAACTGAGCGATAAAGTTAAAAAAATCGTGTTGTATGGTTCTGGTAACCAAAATATTGCCTTTAAATATATTAATGACCGTGGTGATGTGGTGGTGCGTAACCATCCGTTTGAAGGCATTTTAAATAATATGGATCGCCGCTACCGTGAAACAGAAAGTAATTCGGTACGCGACGAATTGTCTAAATTTATCAATATGCAGCCTTGTAATAGTTGTGGAGGTTCACGTCTACGTGAAGAAGCACGTAACGTATTTATTGGCGAGTTAAACCTCCCCCAGCTAACAACGTGGTCGATTGGCGAAGCCAAAGAATACTTCGATAACGTCGAATTTGAAGGTCAACGCGCCCAAATTGCCGAGAAAATTTTAAAAGAGATCAGCCAACGTCTTGGCTTCTTGGTCAATGTAGGACTTAACTATTTAAGTTTGTCACGCTCAGCCGAAACCTTATCCGGTGGCGAAGCGCAACGTATTCGCTTAGCCAGCCAAATTGGTGCTGGTTTAGTGGGCGTGATGTATGTGCTCGATGAACCATCAATAGGCCTGCATCAACGAGATAATGAACGCTTATTGCAAACACTAATCCATCTGCGTGATTTAGGTAATACCGTTATTGTGGTCGAACACGATGAAGACGCTATCCGCCTTGCTGACCACATTATTGATATTGGCCCGGGTGCTGGCGTACATGGTGGTGAAGTGATTTGCGACGGTACTTTAGAAGATATTCTTAGCTGTGAAGAATCGGTCACAGGCCAATACATTTCTGGTAAAAAGCAAATCCACATTAGTGATGAACGCACCCCGATTAACCCAAAGAAAGTCATTGAGTTATTTGGCGCATCAGGCAATAACCTAAGAGATGTTGATTTAACCATTCCAGTGGGACTGTTTACCTGTGTAACCGGAGTGTCAGGTTCAGGTAAATCAACACTGATAAACGATACCTTCTTTAAAATAGCCCATCGGATGCTCAATGGCGCTACCGTTGATGAGCCAGCCCCCTATAGAAGCATTAAAGGCATGGACCATTGCGACAAGGTGGTCGATATTGATCAAAGTCCCATTGGCCGTACACCGCGCTCTAACCCGGCTACTTATACGGGTATTTTTACACCAATACGTGAACTATTTGCTGGCACCCAAGAATCGCGTACCCGTGGTTATCAAGTGGGCCGTTTCTCGTTTAACGTTAAAGGCGGGCGCTGCGAAGCCTGCCAAGGTGATGGTTTAATCAAAGTTGAAATGCACTTTTTACCCGATGTTTACGTGCCTTGTGACTCGTGTAAAGGTAAGCGCTATAACCGCGAAACTTTAGAAGTGAAATACAAAGGCAAAAACATTCACGAAGTACTGCAAATGACGGTTGAAGATGCTCGAGGCTACTTTGATGCGATTCCATCAATTTCTCGTAAACTACAAACCTTAATAGATGTTGGCTTGTCGTACATTCGTTTAGGCCAAAGTGCGACAACCTTATCAGGCGGTGAAGCACAGCGCGTTAAATTGGCCAAAGAGCTGTCTAAACGCGACACAGGTAAAACCTTGTACATTTTAGACGAACCGACAACCGGGCTTCACTTTGCAGATATTCAACTATTGTTAGAAGTATTACATCGCTTAAAATCTCACGGCAACACTGTAGTAGTGATTGAGCATAATTTAGATGTGATTAAAACGGCAGACTGGATTATCGATTTAGGCCCAGAAGGCGGCGCAGGTGGCGGGATGATTCTAGCTACAGGCACTCCAGAAGAAGTAGCAGAGCACCCAGAGTCTCATACTGCTAGATTCTTAAAGCCGATGCTGGCGTTACACAACAAACGGGTAAAGGCGAAAAAAGCCAAATAATAAGCAGAGATCACATACCAAACCTTAGGTGAATAAGAGGAGCACATATTATGTTTACGACTCAAATTCACCTTAAGGTATTGGCTATGATTTTATTGTGCAGCTTACTCAGTGCCTGCAGCCAAACACCTCGGCAATGCTCGTCAGATATTTCCACCTCTTGGCCTAATGCCCACCAGCAAATTACTCAAGATATCACCACACTGAGTTCAGCTGAATTTCAAGGTCGCAAAACAGCCACAGAAGGCGCCCGCCTGACTCAAGAATACTTAATCAAACGCTTTACAGAGATGGGATTACAACCCTGGCAGTCAACGTTTGCAGTACCATTCCTTTTTCAGCATCAATTTTCGACCGTTTCTGGCGTCAATATCATTGCGACCATTATGGCAAAAAAACACTCCAACCGATGGAGAGTAATTACCGCGCACTATGATCATTTAGGCCAACGAGGCAGTAAAATCTACCCTGGAGCAGATGATAATGCTTCGGGCGTTGCCGGAATGATAGCAATTGCAGCCCAGTGGCAACGTAATCCGCCATTAGATGATGTTAATTTAATGATTGTTGCAACTGATGCAGAAGAACCGGGGTTATATGGTAGCTATGCATTGGTAACAGCATTGCAGCAACAACCACAAATGAACATAGAACTCAGCGTTAACCTAGACATGATAGGTCACCCAGATCGCCGCAGGGCAATCTACCTTGAGGGGCAAAAAAATCTTGCAAATTTTGAGGTGATAGAGCCGCTATTAATGCAACAGACTCAATTATGCATCAAGACTCATCATACAAACTTATTAAGTGGACGCATGAGAAAAAGTGACTGGCTTAGAGCATCAGACCACTATCCATTCCACAAAGCGGGTTATGCGTGGGTGTATTTTGGCGTGCCACCACATGCGCAATATCATACGCCAGACGATACACTACACACCTTAGATGTTGGCTTTATCGTGGCGGTTTCTGAAACGATATATCAAATGCTCAGTATCGATAAATTGACCAACTCCCTTAAATAACTTTCCCCAACCCAACAATCGCTCGTTTTTCAACCAATTGCAATATGCTAAAAATCAAGAATCAGGCCAATATTAACCTCGAATAGGCAAATTAAGGTTTATTTTCAGTTTTTACGTGGTCAACTCACAGAGTTGCTGCTATAATACGCCCCCTTATCGGCGCGGGAAATCGACACGGGGTTGATTTTCTGTCTGTGAAACTTTAGCACGAGCTTCCGATCTTCGTGCGCATCCACAAGGCTACAACTCAATGTCATCCAATGAAAGAACTTTCCGCGAACTCGGTCTATCTGAGTCTTTGTTGCGCTCACTTGACGAATTAGGTTATGAAAAACCAACGCCAATTCAATCTGCTAGTATCGATCCGCTTATGGCGGGTAAAGATATTATCGGCCAAGCGCAAACCGGTACAGGTAAAACAGGTGCGTTTGCCCTGCCTTTACTAAACAAAATCGACATGAAAATCAATGCTCCACAGATTTTAGTGTTAGCACCTACCCGCGAATTAGCGGTTCAAGTTGCCGAAGCATTTGGCAGCTATGCAAAATTCATTAAAGGTTTCCACGTACTACCGATTTACGGTGGTCAAAGCATGCAACAACAATTAAACGCCCTTAAGCGTGGACCACAAGTGATTGTTGGTACACCAGGTCGTGTAATGGATCACATGCGTCGTGGCACATTAAAGTTAGATTCGTTAAAAGCGTTAGTGCTTGATGAAGCTGATGAAATGTTAAAAATGGGCTTCATCGATGATATCGAATGGGTTCTTGAGCACAAACCAAGTGACAGCCAACTTGCATTATTCTCAGCGACTATGCCTGAGCAAATCAAGCGCGTAGCGGCTAAGCATTTAAACAATCCTGTTAACATCAGTATTGCTTCTAGCCATACAACGGTTGACTCTATCGACCAACGTTATGTGCAAGTATCACAACACAACAAACTTGAAGCGTTAGTACGCGTATTAGAAGTTGAAAATACAGAAGGTATTATCATCTTCGTTCGTACTCGTAACAGCTGTGTTGAATTAGCTGAAAAATTAGAATCACGTGGTTATGCATCATCGCCATTACATGGTGATATGAATCAACAAGCGCGTGAGCGTGCTGTTGACCAACTTAAACGCGGCAAGTTAGACATTTTAATCGCGACTGATGTTGCGGCTCGTGGTTTAGACGTTGATCGTATTGGTCACGTAGTTAACTACGATATTCCTTATGATTCAGAAGCCTATGTACACCGTATTGGTCGTACTGGTCGTGCTGGTCGTACTGGTATGGCAATTTTGTTTGTGACCAACCGTGAAATGCGTATGTTACGCACTATCGAACGTGCAACAAATAGCCGTATTTCTCCAATGAAAGTGCCTAGCCCTGAAACAGTTGCAGAGCGTCGTTTATCTCGTTTAGGCGAACAAATCCAAGAAACCATTAACGGCGACTTAGATTTCATGAAGAATGCCGTTGCTGAATTATGTCAACAGCTTGAAGTTGATACTGATTTACTTGCTGCTGCGTTATTACAACAAGTACAGCAAGAGCGTCCGCTCCAGTTACCAACAATTACTGAACGTCAGCGCGATTCACGTGATGATCGTAATGAACGAGGTAGCGAACGTGGCGACCGTAATAGCGACCGCCCACGCCGTGAGCGCAGTAACCGTCCAGCACCAACTAGCTTTGGTAGTGCAGAAGGTTTAAAAGATAACCCAGACGTGAAAATGAATCGTTATGTGATCGATGTAGGTCGTGAAAATGGTGTTGGTGTAGGTAACATCGTTGGTGCAATTGCTAACGAAGCAAACATCGATAGCCGTTTCATTGGCCAAATCCAATTATTCGATCAAGTGACAACGGTTGATTTACCAGACGGAATGCCTAAAGACATCCTTTCGCACCTAAGAAAAGTGCGTGTATGTGGTCGTCCTTTAAACATTCGTGAAGCGGGTGATGAAGTATTTGCTGATACGACTCGTGGCGCAGGTGCTCCACGTCGCCCACGCAGCGATCGTGCTCGTAGTGACCGCCCACGTGGTGATCGCCCTGCAGGAGATCGTCCTGCAAGTGTTGAACGTCGTCCACGTAAACCACGTGACAACGGCTAATCATTCAATTGAATGACACAAAAAATGGAGCCTAATGGCTCCATTTTTGTTTTCCGCTTTTGATTAAACCAATTATTTATAAGCTAAGAATGATAAAATCAAATAACACTAATTAATTTGATTACTACGGAAATATTGGCTACTCTGACATTAATGGATTAACTCACCTAAATAGGCAGCCTAAAATGGATTTTTTAGTGTTCATTGCAGAGATATTTGGCTCGTCACTATTTGATGCAACAAAATCAGCTAAACAAGATAAAACATTACTGTGGATGATGATAATTGGCTGCACACTTTTTGGCGCATTTGGATTAACGCTTTATTACCTCGCACAACACAGTTAATCGCATCAATAACACTCATACGGTCACTGCACTAACTTACATTCAATTCAAATAGCTACAACACAGTTCGGAATGCTTTTTTCTGTTTGCGCTTTTGGTACATGGGCACAATTTGCACTACAAACACCGCACACACAATCAGCACTATTCCCATAAATGACAGCGCATCAATATTAGCGCGGGTAAATACCCCGCTCCACCAGCCTAAACAGACCACTAGCTCAGTCACACTAAAACTCAATACTGGGGTTAACGATAACATCGCACTCACTTGCGCTGTTGGCCAATAATGCAAAGCTTGAGCAAAGCAGCCATAAGCAATCAAAGTATTAGCACCACAAAAAAGCACAATCCACCATTGATCTAATGTCATCGCTTCAAACTGACTAAAGTGACTAAATGGTGCCATGACCACAATCCCTAACGCATAAATAAATAGCAGCACATTACTGGGCGATAAACGCTGACTCACCGATTTTTGCAATAAAGCATAACTGGTCCACGACATCACTGAAAACTGCACAATTATAATGCCAAGTAAGACTTGATGATCACTTGCTTGATTTAAATCGAGTTGCGGATGGAAAAACATCAGCATCCCTAATGCAAGAGTGGCAAAACAGCTTAATTGAAATGCATTAAAGCGCTCTTTAAAAAACAACACTCCGCCAAATGCCAAGAAAAATGGTGCAGTTTGAAAATTAAGTTGCGCAGTACCTGGAGCTAAATATTCTAAGGAATAAACAAATGAAACATAATTGCACATCAGCAAAATACCAGCGAGCACAAGCTTAAACCACACCAGTGCGGGCAACCCAACAAATTGACGTAAGCCCCCTAATCGCCATTGAATGAATAGGGTCACCACTAACGCCATAACAAAACGGAACCAAGTCAGCGTAACAGGAGTAATAAAATCGCCAGATAATTTTAATGCGATGGGTAAAATACCCCAGAAAAATATCGCAATGGATACAAAAACCAACCCCTTTTGAGCATGACTATGATCTTGTTTACTATTCACTGCTATTACCCATACACTCAAACCTCAAGACGTGGATTTTGCCTTATCAGCTTAGTAAAGTCTTTATCTAGATAGTGATCATCTAGCTTTGATTGTTCGCATAACGGAAAAGCCTATTTCAGCACCTCCTTTTCACGTGGCAAATCCGTCTAATACAGGTAAAATAGCCGCCATAAAAAACCTATGTACCCTACTACCTAAGGAACACTCGCATGAGTCTTGCTGATTCCGTTCTTGCCGTGAACAATGATTTACCTATCCGTACCGACAAACCAGTCCACAGTGGTAAAGTTCGCAGTGTTTATTGGTTAACCGATGCAGATAGCCGCCGTCTAATTCAAGATAAAAACTATAACGTCCCCGAAGATACTCCACTGGCCATAATGGTAATCAGTGACCGAATTTCCGCTTTTGACTGTATTTTCCATGGCGAAGGTAATTTACAAGGTATTCCCGGTAAAGGCGCTGCACTTAATGCCATTTCAAATCATTGGTTTGGGTTATTTGCCGAAAATGGTTTAGCGGATAGCCATATTTTAGATATTCCACACCCTTTTGTATGGATAGTGCAAAAAGCCCGTCCAATTAAAGTAGAGGCCATTTGTCGCCAATACATTACGGGTTCAATGTGGCGCGCCTATTCAAAAGGTGAGCGTGTTTTTTGCGGTATCACATTACCTGAAGGCTTAAGCAAGGATCAAAAGTTACCCGAATTACTGATCACACCGTCAACTAAAGGTATTTTAACTGGTATCCCGGGTGTGCCAGCACAAGATGACGTTAACATTAGTCGCAGTGACATTGAAGCCAACTACCAAGCTTTCGGCTTTGAAAATCCGCAGGATATCGACCTATATGAAACGCTGCTCAAGCAAGGTTTCAAGGTAATTTCAGATGCACTAGCAAAACTTGACCAAGTCTTTGTCGATACCAAGTTTGAATTTGGTTATGTAAACGATAAAAACGGCCACTCAAAACTGATTTACATGGATGAAGTCGGTACCCCTGATTCATCACGTATTTGGGACGGTGAGGCTTATCGCGATGGTAAAATTGTTGAAAATTCAAAAGAAGGTTTCCGCCAATTCCTCTTAAACCATTTTGATGATGCCGACATATTATTAAACAAAGACAGAATGCCAGAGCGCGAAGCCCTTGCCCGTGATAACGACTTACCATTAGAAGCCATGATGAATGTATCGCGAACTTATACAGGTGTTGCAGAAAAAGTCACAGGCACATCCATTTCATTACCAGCTAACCCAAAAGAAGATATTATTAAAGTATTAAGAGATCAGTATGGTTTGATTGTATAAAATAGATTTTATTGCGTCATAAATAAGATGCTAATTACACCTTATTTATGATGCGGTCCAATTTAATATCGATCAAAAAATTATCACTTTCACCAAAAATCATCGCCAGCGACTAGCTCTGTACTTCACTAAAATCACTTTAGCTGCTTAATAAGTGCAACGACATCATAACCCTACAGAAAATCCCACACCATGGCTGAAATTTACAAAACTTACAACTGTAAATGATAATGATTTCTATTTGTGATAAATGTATGATGTCGACTGTTAAATAATTGAACAACAGAATACGCTTTGTTTACACACAGAACAGGGATTCGTTCATAGCAGTTGAAGATGATAACACCATGAAATTAAATAAAATTAGTTTAGCCGTATTATGTACAATGACCCTGTCTCACCAAGCTATCGCAGCCGATACAGAAACAGATGCAAAGAGTCAAAATGAGAATATTGAAAAAATAGAAGTTAAAGGCAGCTACATTGCTGGTTATAACGCCCACTCAGCCAGCGGTGCATCACGATTAGATTTAGCCATTACCGATATTCCTCAATCTGTTTCTGTTATTACCGATGCCCAATTACAAGACTTCCAGCTGCATGATATTAACTCGGCACTCGACAGTGCAACAGGTGTCAATGTTGAGCGAATTGAAACAGACCGCACCTATTATACGGCGCGTGGTTTTGACATTACCAACTTCCAAATTGACGGTATTGGTTTACCGCTAACATCGGGTAATAACCATGCCGACGAAGATACGGCAATTTATGACCGTATTGAAGTTATCCGAGGGGCAAATGGTTTAATGACCGGCGTGGGTAACCCCTCTGCCACGATTAACTTTATTCGTAAACGCCCAACTGCTGACAACCAACTATCAGTTAACGCCAGCTATGGTAGTTTTAATAATACCCGCTTAGAGGCAGACGGTTCAGTTCAACTTAATGATACCTTTGCAGCACGCGTGGTTGCAGTTACTCAAAATAAAGATTCTTATTTAGACCGTTACGAAACTGACAAAAATATTTTCTATGTGTTTTTAGAAGCCAACCTATCTGACGATACCAGCTTGTCATTAAGCCACAGCTACATGAATAATGACGCAACGGGCAATAACTGGGGTGCGTTACCATTATTTTACTCAGACGGCAGTGCAACCAATTATGATCGCTCCACCAATACTTCGGCAGATTGGTCAAATTGGCAAGTCGTCAAAAATAATACCGTTTTAGAGCTCAGTCATCACTTTAATAACGACTGGCGTTTACGTGCCACCTATTCTCATAAAGCCACCGACGAAGATACTGAGCTATTTTACGTTTTTGGCACACCGAACAGAGAAACAGAATTAGGCTTAACCGGTTACGGTAGCGAATACGACTTTGACGACAAGCATGACTTAATCGATATGTATGTTGATGGTAACTTCACCTTGTTTGGTCGTGACCATCAAATCGTCGCTGGATTAAACTACTCAAAAATGAGCTATACCGACAGCTCACTTTATGATTACACCACAGGATATGGCTTCCCTGAGATGCCCGATCTCAACACCTGGGACGGCAATACTCCAAAACCAACCTTTAAGGATAGCCTTCGTGGGAGTGACGTCTCGCGTGAACAGCAGGCCGCTTATTTCACCGGACGATTCAACATCGTTGATGATTTGCACGTTATCGTTGGCGGACGCTACAACGATTGGCAAGCAGAAGGTGTCTCTTATGAAGTTGATCAAGATGCCGACTACCAAAAGTTTATTCCGTATTTAGGTGCTGTATATCGTTTTACCCCTGAATTAGTTGCCTACACCAGCTATACCGAAACGTTTGTTCAGCAAACGGATCCAGATACTAGTGGTGTGTTTCTTGACCCTATTACGGGTGAAAGCCGCGAAATAGGTATTAAAGGTGAGCTATTTAATGGTCGCCTAATTGCCAGCCTCGCGTATTTTGACGTGATTCAAAACAATATTGCCCTACCTGATCCTGCCACAGCGGATCTGCCGATAGAATTGAAGCGTTATTATGGTTCAGAAGGTATTAGCAGCAAAGGTTATGAAATCGATATTGCTGGTGAAATATATTCAGGCCTCAATGTCAGCATTGGTTATACCGATTTTGATATTGAAGGTGATGATACTGTTACGGCTTATACACCAAGTAAGTTATTCAAATTTGCAGCGACCTATGACTTTGAAACCCTTGAAGGATTCTCCGTGGGTATGAACATGCGCTGGCAAGATGACATTTCTCGCGATCAAGGCGTAGTTGCAGTTGGTTTTGATAATGCAGGAGCTGAAATCGTCACGAAACAAGACGCTTACGCGGTTGTCGACCTCATGGCAAAATATCAAGTCACCGAAAACCTTGGCGTAGCGGTTAATGCCAATAACGTTGGCGATGAGAAATACATCAATAGCTTATATTGGGCCCAAGGGTATTACGGCGCACCAGCAAATTACAGTGCTACCCTTACATGGAAAATGTAAGTTAACCTCAACAGAGCCAACGCTAGCCGAAGTGGGATAATCGACGTAACCATTATGCGCCGATTATTTCACTAAGGCACTCAATAATGAAATGACAATTCTTATGAGAAAAACCTTATTCAAATGGCATTCTTATGCAGCCCTTATTGCCATGTTACCGTTACTAATTATTTCAATAACCGGTAGCATGTTAATTTTTAAAGTTGAAATAGACAGCCTACTTCGCCCAACACACATGTTAGTGGACGCAACGCCAACAACCTCAAGAGCCAGCTTAGACACACTAATGCATACTTTACTGGCTGCCAATCCAGATTTTGAGTTGGGTGGCTGGGAAATCTTCGACGATAAATCTCGTTCAGATGCAGGGTATATCATTAAGCGCGGCACTGAAGACTGGTTTAAAGTCTACGTAAACCAATACACTGGCCAGTTACTGTCACAACCACAGTCATTAGAGCATTATCTAACGGATTGGCTACTTGAACTGCATTATACTTTTTTGCTGCATGTCACAGGTGCCAGTGTTGCACTTGTCGCGGGGTGCATTATGTTATTTTTGGGGATCAGCGGGATGATCCTATACCGCCGATTTTGGGCCTCATTATTTACCTTACGTTTTAATGCTGTGACCCGTATTTTATTTAGCGATATTCATAAGTTAATTGGTATCTTGAGTTCACCGGTATTAATTGTGGTGGCATTCACAGGTATTTACTGGAACTTTATCGGTATTCAACATGAACTCACCGAACACGCAAATGGTGATCATTACCTTGTTAGCGCACCACGCCATAGTTCACATATTTCATTTGAGGCGCTTATGCAACAAACCGAAGATGAGATAACCAGCTTCAAAGCCGGTTACCTCACTATGCCATTTGAACCAGGCCGAGATATTACCTTCTATGGAAAAGTTGACAGCAATAATCCGTTCAGTAGTGAATACGCTAGCTTTGTCAGCTTTGATAGAACAAGCGGCATATTGCTCGCAAAACAAGATATTCGCCAAGCTGATAATCTAATAGTATTTTTAGATAGTTTTCGTAAGCTGCATTTTGGTTATATCGGTGGATTACTGACACGAATAATTTGGTGTGTGATCGGATTGATGCCTGTTATCTTAGCTTTTACTGGGTTTTATTTGTATTGGAGTCGTCGTAAGCAAAAAATGAAATCGAGCCAAAATCGCCATATTGTTAATGCATAATCCTCACAAGAATACTCAATAAAAAAGGATGACCAGCGTCATCCTTTTTTTGTCAGTGCAAACTTATCACACCTTTAACATACAATTATCGTTAACTGCGACGACGCAAGCCAAGCGCACCTAATAGCATTAACGCAAAGTAACCTAAACTGCCGCCATCACTGTCTTTTACAGGCTCTGGTGTTGGTGTAGGCGTTACTGGCGCAGGATAGCTTAATGCAATAATGACAGGATCGTGATCAGAAGCCGCGAATGGCCCTTCAGACTTAATCAAATCACCAGTGTACTTGCTACCATATTCAAACAAAGTGGATTCCACTGAATTGATATGCCAATCATCAATGCCCACCAATTTAGCCGCTAGGCTTTCATTGGCTAACGCATGGTCTAAATTACCTAATTCGCCACTGTAGCTATATGAGTAAGTAGCTGCACCATGAGCTTGAGTATTAAGATTAATTAACCCATAACCTTTGTCAATAACACTGCCTTCTCGTTCGTACACTTTACCGTTTAAGGTAGTCCACGATGCGGTGCGGATAACATGGTCAGTTGTTGATGAATCATAGTCAGTTAATACTGCGACAGGATCTTCTTTACCATAAGCATTTAAATCACCAATCACCAGTACATCACCTTCAACATCTTTTAGTGACTCACCAAGTACTTTTGCAGCCGACACACGGAAAGCATTACACTTACCCTGTAAATCTGCTGGTTCATCGTCTTCATTGAATTCAATCCAATCTTCAATACAACCTGAACCTTTAGATTTTAAATGGTTAACCACTACCGTCAGTTTTTCATCATTAATACTGAAGGTTTGCACTAAGCTGTGACGTTGGAACTTATCATAGCTTGGGCTTTGCTCAACCACGCCATCTTTCTCACGAGTCTCTGCACCATCTGTTGCATGCTGCTCTGGCGTAGCAATCACTTTTGCAGCACCTTCTAAGGTGATACGGGCTGGGCGATATAACATACCAACAGTAATAGCATCACTGCCAATGTATTTGCCTTCATACTTGTCAGCGTCTTCGATTTCAACAAAGCGATACGCTTGTTCATCCGTTAATTCTGCGTTAAGTGCATCAATCAAGTTTTGAATGGCACTCAATTCACCAAAGCCATTATTAGCAATTTCCATTAAGCCAACAACATCAGCATTCATGGCCACAAGCGCATTAACAATTTTAGTACGCTGTAATACCATTTCATCTTCGATTGTTGCACCACGATTACTGTTTGATGGATTTGAATCTCCGCCAACAACGTCATTAAAAAAGTTCAATACGTTAAAGCTTGCAACTCGAATGTCACCCATGTCAGCCACAGTAGGTGCATCAGTACGATCATTCTCACGAATAAAGTCACCCGCGGTAATGGTGTTGGTCGCTAAGATACGGTATGCGTTGTAGCTATAACCAATCACACCCTCAAGGTTTGTCAGTTGATCGCCTACGCGGATGTAACCTGTTTCAGCATTAAAGTCTGGGAAGTAAGGGACTTCTCCATCTTTGGCTTTGTAATCAGATTCAACAAATAACTGATTAACTGCATTGGCTTTAGCTAACGCTACCGCCTCTGCAGAGTTTGGTTCAAACACTTGGGTCGGCTTCATTAATGCCGCTTTATGTGACAACACCATATTATTACGATATGAATCATAATCGAAACTAAAGGTACGATTGACTTTCATCTCGCTACCAGCATCCAGCTTCACTTTCATGCCTTCAACACGCTCTAATGCTTGCGCTAAGGTTTCGCCATCTGCAACATAAAACTCAACAGCAGCAGGAACATCTCCTAATACACCAACTTCAAATTTTTGATCAGCTTTAAGATCAATCTGGGTTGAATTATAATATTCTTTTACTTTACCTTGTACACACACTTCCGCGCCGGGCTGAATTGAATCTGGCGCAACTTGGTCTAAATAAACAAAAATACCATCAGAAGTGTAAGGAGAGTTATCACCTTGCATATCTTGAATAAAGAAACCTTTATATAAACTATCACTTCTCGCGGTAACAATTCCCTTTACGGTGACTTCATTGGCTGACTCATAACTACCATCAGCAATCAATGGGCTAGAATCTCCCGCACCTTGAATATCATAAATGTTAGTCAGTGTTGCGCCATTACAAGTAAATACCGTAGGGTCTGGTACAATAGCAACATCAAGTGATCCTAAACCCGTAAAAGTGTCTACCCCTAATGTGGTCCATTGGGTGGAATCATAAGTTGTGCGAGCCGCTAAAGCATCTAAATGACGTTGGAAAGTAGCATCCTTCCCCCACCCTGTTAGGGTTGGTATTTCACCAATCACATCAACTAATATACCGTCTTTTAATAAACCTACAGCATCACCGCCATTGAAATTTAAATCGCCCTCAATAGAGTCGGTAGCTGCCGGTACCGTAATAGTGGCACTTGGATGCAAAATAACTTTGACACTTTTAGCCGCTATCACTTCAGGGGCTTCAAAAACGACCATATCTTCAGCTACTGTAGCACCATCTTTATAACGTACTAATTTATAACCTGTTAAGTCAATTTCAGCATCACCACTATTATAAAGCTCAATCGCTTTATTGAATGAACTGCCTTCGACGTATTCACTAATTAGCACATCAGCATTAGCCATCATTGGCAATGCAGCTGCAACAGCAAGTGAAACCGCTGTTAATTTAGTTAATCCTTTCATTTTTAACCCCATACTTTGTAATGTAAATGCTGTTTTTTTGTAATATGCCGCGGGATTGTCCCAAAGTTTGCACATTGAAAAAAGAACATCGATCACAAAAGTCATGTATAAAATCCGCTATCTAATTGATTAATTTGCAAAAATAATACATGTAAAAGAACAACCACAAGTAAACATTAAAATAACCAATAACAAACAATAACTAAGACAAAAACAAGCAAAGGGGAAATGTTGTTTTTTTGAGACAAGTTTTGTAACACTTTTATGAATAAAAAACCAAAAATGACAACAAGCTGTTTCATATTGTGAATTTTGTCATTAAATTAGCTTAAAATGTTAAGATATTACCAGCCTACTAGGCTAGTATTTGTCGTCAGCGCCCAAGGTGCTCCCTAAAACAGATCAGATGTAAAGATAGTAAAATCACTTAAGCTATTTGGTTTATTGTCGATATTGTTCTTGAACCAACATCATCCTGGTCACAAAAAAATACTCTGCAGCTAACAATTTAGTATCTAAATATTCTAAGCTCATCTAGTATTTAAATTTATTGCCTTTAACGGTTTAGGTACCCAAACCATGAAACAAGTTGATTTTAGAACTATCGATAGACTCTTTATCAAAATGTCCATTAATGACAAATTTTTGGCCATCTTCGGGCTGTTTCTTATTGTTTTATTTAGCGTATCGCTGAACAATTATGTCAACAGGATGAATGATATTGAGCAGCAGTCATTACAGGTTTTAGAGCAAAAAACTGCCGCCATGGTCCAAACCCTTGAAGCGACAGGTCAGTTAGATCAAGCTGCAAGCCTTGGATTACAAGTCTCTGCACGTTCACAAACCAGCTCTCGCCAACAAGATACCATTACTACCGTTTATGCATCAGGTGGGCAATACTATAGCCTTAGTGAATCAACTTACACTCAAGAAGCAGATGCTAAACAAGCTGCATTAACGTCACTTTTTCTCTCATTCTTATGGTTTTTGCCTTTTGCCATTGTGCTGTATTGGAATGCCACGTTCCTAAGTGGTGCGTTGTGGCAAATCTGGGACACCTCTAAAAAAATTGCCAAAGGCGATTTAACCTCGCGTTTAGGTTTCCACCCAGGTCGCGACGAGTTTGGTACGATTGGTTGTGAATTAGACGAAGCCATGGATACCTTGACAGAATTGGTTACGGCAGTAAAAAATAATACCGACACTTTGCATTCTACTTCGGATACCTTTGCCCGCGATGCTGAACAAAGTGCAGAACAAATTGACCTGCAATACGCTTCACTCGATTCTGTTGCGACGGCAATGGAAGAAATGACAGCTTCAGCTGCCGAGGTATCTAACATAGCCCGCAATTCAACTCAACGAGTAGAGCAAGACTCTGAATACACACGTCAAAGCTACGACAGAGCCAAGCGAGCCATTGATGAAATTAAACAGTTATCGACCTACATTGAACAAACATCAAACTCAGTTAATACGTTAAAAACGAATGCGACAAATATTAATGAAGTCATCACCACCATTAATGGCATTTCAGATCAAACCAACTTACTGGCGTTAAACGCAGCAATCGAAGCCGCACGAGCCGGTGAAATGGGTCGCGGTTTTGCAGTGGTTGCCGACGAAGTTAGAACCCTTGCTGGTCGCACTCAAGCTGCAACAGTTGAAATACATAAAATGATTGAATTGCTGCAAACGGAAACACTTAACATTGACACCATTACCCAAGATACCGTTAAACAAGCTCAAACCAGTAGCGACTTGATCAGTAATATTGGTACTGATATTAATGCCATTTCAGAGTCCTCTCGTTCAATTATGGACATGAGCTTCCAAATTGCGACATCGTCAGAAGAACAAAGTGCTGTCGCAAACGATATTGCCAAAGAGTTAACTGACATTCGTCAGAAATCGAATATTATTAGAGATCTTTCACAACAGTCTTCGCATGGCGTAAAAGACTTGTCTAATGCATCTGCTAACTTAGGTAAAATTTTAAGCCGTTATCGTACTAATTAACCTTCATATGTAACCGTCAAATAAAAAGCCGATATCATAGATATCGGCTTTTTATTTGAGCATAATCTGCAGCATAATTCTCTACATCTTCAACTAATACCAATCTCATTAAATATCTGGTCAGTTCAGAGCCTCTCAGGTTTTTCAATTCAAGGCACATTGATGTAGAAATGGTTGTTGCCTTTTAAATCGATGTAACACAGAAGTGGAATACCTGAGAGACTCCATTCTGG
>NZ_JBSQBN010000085.1:0-20117 GCF_053850585.1 Shewanella sp. A22 | reverse complement strand
AGATACTGGAGGTAGAGTAACGCAGGAGCTTGTTACCGAGGATCACTATTCGCTTCAATCATCTGCCTTGCCTACAGCACTTTGAACTCCCGCTGAAAGATCACATATTTAATAGGATTGGTATTATTTTGCTTAATATAGGCCAATTTGCCTCGGCATGCGGTTAAGTTAGGGGGTTAAAAGTCGACCAAAATAGACAATACCGTAGCAAGTTTGTTTTCCAGCTCTTGCCATTCGGCATCAGGGTCTGAACCGGCAACAATTCCAGCGCCTGCATATAAATTGATTCTTCTAGGTTCGATGAGTGCACTTCTAATTGCCACTGAAAATTCTGATTCGGCATGGTTTAAATAACCACACGCCCCAGCATACCAGCCCCTTGCGTAACCTTCGCGTTGGCGAATAAAGTTTAATGCCGCGTGACGAGGTAGGCCTCCTACTGCTGGCGTTGGATGTAGCGCACTGAGTAATTCAAAATCACTTATGCCTGGTTTTAGCTGCGCCCGAATAGAGCGATGTAAATGTTGAATATGATTTAACTTAAAGATTTTGGGTTGTTCATCTGCACCCACATACTGACTTAATGGCGTTAGCGCATCAACAATATGTTTTCTAACAAGTTGATTTTCATGACTGTTTTTATAGTCATCCAAGAGTGCTTGTGCTAACGTTTTGTCTTCATCAGGATTCAACCCCCGTACGGTTGTACCTGCTAATGCTTCGGTAAAAAGCTCTTGTTGACGACGTAAATATAACCGTTCTGGTGAGCAAGAGATAAATGCTCGCTCAGGACTAAACTGGAACCCAAACTGAAAACTGTTTGGGTTACGGCCTTGCCAACAAGCTAGGACTGTCCACGGATCAATATTGTCATCTACATCTATTTGACTGTGACGTGACAACACGACTTTAGGGGTTGATTTGATAAAATTAGCTTGAGTGACTTGCTCAACGAGTTCTTTCCAGCGTGAATAATTGGGTAAATCGCTGCGATTCATTAAGGTCAGTTTGTTAGGCGGAGACAAAGGGCGTGGTTTTACCACCATCGAGATGGCGTCTAACGCTGCTTGAATTTCGTCATCAGGATTGCCATTTTCAAAATTAAGGTTGACCAGCACTCTAACTTGGTTTCCACTGCGGCGTAATTCAACTCTGGGTAATATAAAGTGTGCGCGCCCAAACTCAGGCCAACATTCAACTGTGCGGTCAAAGGCTAAGCCACCATAATAACGAATATCTTGTTGGTTGGTTTTATTGCGTTGCTGCTGGTAAATTTTTGCGAGGTCATTGTCGTCAACTTGATCGGCAAAATAAAATGCTTTGCATGACCCTAAGGCGGCGATATCTTCATCTCTATCACGTCCGTGCCAGTATATTTTGGGGTATAACGTTTGCGCGCTTAGCCAAGATATTAATGGCAGCGCAGGAGCATCAACAGAAAGTTGTACTATGGGTTCACTGATAGGTACTATGCGAAGTTGTTCGATCTTAGCAACTAATTCGCTAAATTGTGGTGAAAAAAAGTGACCTGTCAATCTGCACCTCTTGTATAACTGCATGAGGGTTAACGTTAATAAACCCGAGAAATAGTGTCAATTGCCAAGGTTAAAGCGTGTGATCTTAATTACTAATATAGCCGACACTACAATGACAATAGTGTACGACGAATTTAATGATAGTAAGTTATTTAATAAATCCTATGACGTTAAATAATTGCATGGGTTTGTATGCTGCCTTTGGTTAAGATAAAGAGTCGGCATGTATGTGATCAAACTGTAGTTTTAAGGTAAAAAAATTGGCAAATACGGAAAATTAGTACAGAATGTAACTAATTATAATGTGACCAACATCTCATTCTGCCTTGCTTGGAGTAAAATTTACAATGAATGATTCTGTTGAATCAAGCAATGTCATTAAAATTCCTACGGATAAGCTTGCTATCGGCATGTTTGTTACCGCAATTGATCGTTTACAAAATCGAGTGGCCATTAGTAACCCTGGACAAATCAAAAATCGTGATGCAATTGTAAAACTGAAAAAAAATAATATTTTGCTCGTGTGGGTTGATGTTGAGCGCTCATCTGATAATTGTGGATTAAAAAAAACGGATAAATCGAGTTCTGCCACTAGTTTGCTTACACGCAAAGCAACCATGACTCTTGATATTCGGCAAACGCAAGCTAAAAAGTTGCTTGTTGAAGCAAAGGAACTAATCAAAAAAGTGATGTCTGAAACCTTCAGTGGTAGAACCATTGAAGTGAGTCAAGTTGAAAATATCGCCGATAAAATGATTGAGTCTGTTATGGATGATGCAGATGCATTTAAGTGTATCTCTGCATTGCGCTCTAAGGATGCGTACTTACTCGAGCATTCTATTAATGTGGCTTTTTTATTAGTGACATTTGGTATTCATCTTAACCTTGATCGTGAGCTGTTAAAAAAAATGGCTGTGGGCGGTATTTTGCATGATATCGGCAAAATTTATGTCGATGATGAAGTATTGCATAAACCCGGTAAACTCACGCCTGAAGAATATGAGCACATGAAGTTACACCAAGTCTATGCAATTGACATAATGAATGAAACCATAGAATTGCCACAGGTGAGTAAAGATGTGTGCTTAATGCATCATGAAAAGCTTGATGGTAAAGGTTACCCAAATGGGCTTAAAGATGACCAAATTCCACTGCATGGGCGAATGAGCTGTATTGTGGATATTTTCGATGCATTAACAGCTACTCGTTGTTACAAAGAAGCCATGAGCCCTGCCGCCGCATTTAAAGTTTTGCTTAGTTTGACCCCGTTTCATTTAGATCCGCAATTAGTATATGAGTTCATTCGTTGTGTGGGTGTTTACCCTGTAGGGTCGTTAGTACAATTGTCTGATGATCGTGTAGGTATCGTGTGGGATGCAAAAGGACGCGATGCGTTGCACCCTATTGTGAAGTGTTTTTATTCACTTAAACATAAGCGTTATACCGAAGTGACAATGGTTGACTTGCTTAAATCTGAATTACACATTGAGAAAGGCGTATCGCCAAGCTCGCTCGATGTTGATCCTAGCCCATATTATTAAGCAATCTATTTCATTGGCAAAATGGATAGAATCACACTGTTTGTTCAATTCCAGCGACGATTGCGACTCAATCCTATTTTAATATATCTGTTTATACGTCGTTAGCTCAAACGCGAGCTAACGACGGCCCTGTGAGCGCACACATTTTATCATTCTGTTATTTCATAGTTAATAGGATTGGTATGACATGTGGGTTGAAGCCAAAATCGAGGGCAATCATCATCGAGCGGCGTTAGATAAGGTACCATGGTCACTGAGTAAAGTGCGTAAACGGATCACTAAGCATATTGTGTGGATGGTATTTGCTTTGTTAACTGGCTGCGGGTTTATTGGTTACTTTATGCCTGCACGCGATCTATATGTTGATATATTTAGTCTGAATAGTGGTTTTTGAACTGGCACATGGGTGTGGTTTTTTGCCATATGCACTTATTTAAATGCCGGGTGGCTGTGTCGACTGTAATTTGTATGTTGATGTTTGCCCAACTGGGATTGATATTCGTAACGGCTTGCAATACGAATGTATTAACTTCGGTGCCTGTGTTGATGCATGTAATCAAACCATGGATAAATTTGGCTATGCCACCAATTTAATCAGCTTTACCAGCGAAAATGCCTTAAAAGGACAACCAAAAGCCAGCCTGTTTTCGCTAAAATCACTCGGTTATGCCAATGCATTATTGATCATGATTGTACTGATTATTAGCGATTTAAGTCACTTAAGCCCTATACAGCTCAATGTGATCCGCGACCACCAAACCTTGTATCGTCAAGTGGATGCCAATAACGTTGAAAATAGCTATCTGCACAAAATTCGCAATAAAACTCAACAAATGGTTTTTTATCAAATTAGTATCAGCAGTGATGATGTTCAAGGGCAAGTATTGCAAATAGTCATCGATAGCTTGGTAGCGATAAAGCCGGCAGAACAGCTGGACTATCTGTTTACCGTCAGTGGCCGTTTGAGTAACCGATTGCGAGATAGCACTCGACAAACCGTGCAATTTAAGGTGACCCAAATTCCAAGTTTGGACAAATCCAACGCCAACGGAACCTGCAAATGATATCTCGCAAACATCACGCTTCTTTTGGCCGTAACGTCACTATAACAGCATAAAATCGTGCCGACATTATCGGTACTATGCAACAAAATCATGACACAACAAAAAGGCTTCTCACATTGTTAATGGGAGAAGCCTTTTTTGCCAAATGGTCGCGAACGTTATCGCGATAGCCCATTAACGCAGATGTAATGCGTAATCTGTACCATCTTTGGCTGTAAATACTTTGCAGCTGCCTTCAATAGGTTGACCATTGGTGTGCAGTAAGCTTATCCACTGCTTATAAGGCGTCGGTAAATTCTTAATAGGCATCGACACTTGAATATCTTCAATATTGGCGTCATCTGTAGCACCTAAGTTACCTAGACGATCAAAACAAATTTCTACGTGGGTATCGTTGTTTTTTAATACCACAGACGTTGGCTCAGTTTTATGACCTGTTAATGCGACAAATTGACATGGATTTTGTAAGCCACATTGGGTGCCATCCTTTAAGAAAGCCAGTAAGTGGTTGTAGTACACCACATAGCTGCTCACATCTTGATGTGAACCTTCGGCTAATGGAAATTGCACATCCAAAAAGTCTTTTGCATTTGCAGTGCGATCCTGCTGATTGGTCGTTGCTACAAATTGCTCACCAATGAAGCGGGTAAGGTTTTGGGTGGCTGTTGCGCTTGCTTGAGTAGACATATTCATCGCCTTATTCCTCTTCGTGTTGTTGTAGGTCACAAAACCTTTCTAATTATTGTTTATCATTAAGCCTTGATAGCAGCTTGATTTTTAGTCTATGCTATTTTTACAAACAATTTCACAATAAAAATTTTACAGTGTGAATTATACAAAATGAGAAATGAAAAAAGCTTAATGCGAAAGACCCATTTTTTGGGCACAAAGATAAGAAACTTGCGTAAACGCAACAACTTAACCATGGAAGACTTGTCTGCACGTTGTATGCGTGTTGACTCAAGCAATTCACCATCAGTGTCATATTTGTCAATGATTGAACGTGGAAAGCGTGTTCCAAGCGCAGATATGTTGGCCGTCATTGCGGTAGTTTTCCAAAAAGAAGTGGATTGGTTTCTTGATGATGTGCCAGAAGATGAAGCGATCACGCCTGAAAAAGGTAATAAAGGTGGCATCAGTGGTATGCCGCTTGAGCCGAGCTTTTTGTTTTCCAATGACATTCTGCAAATTGCCATTCCTGAAATGTTGTCACAAACGGGCACCAGTGGCCGCCAATTCGCTCATTTGCTTATTCGTGCCCATCAAGAGCATCATCAAAATCATTTTCCAGATTTAGAACGTGCGGCTGAAGAAGTTGGCCTAAAGCGAATGCCGCTTGCTACCGAAGATATTATCGATATCGCCAAAGGTATGGGCTTAAAAATTAAATGGATTGACCGTGCCCCCCAAGAAGTTATCAACGAGATGGGCTTAAGTTCTAAGCAGTTGGTTACTTCATTTTTTGAGCCGCCAGGAACCATTTATATTAGCAATATTTTGAAAAATAGACCCAGCCGATTGAGATACGATTTGGCCGTACACATAGGTCATTGTGTTTTACACAATAAAGACGGCTTAAAGAGTGTGATGATGTCGGGTTGTCGTGATGACTTTGATGATGCTCTTATTCCACAGTCAAATACGTTGAATGCACAAGATATTTTACATGCTTGGCGTGACTTTGAATCAAGCTTTTTTGCAGGGGCATTGTTGTGCCCAAAAGTGCCATACCGGCAGTTACTTGACCGCCATGGTTATGAAATTAGTGTCCATAAGCAATTGCAAGTGTCAGCCTCTGTGGCCATGCGCCGCATGACGGTAGTGTCACCTTATCCACACTGGCATTATTTTGATGCCTACGCGCCAGGTAAGTTAAAAGCGGTTTATCGTGGTAATGGTATTCCTTTACCGTGGGGCAATATGCGTCTTGTGGAAGATCCTTGTCAGCATTGGGCTGTATTTAGGATGATCAATGAACCTGTCGAAGGTACTTCTGCACAAATATCGATTTTGAATGTTGGTAATGAGCCACGGATTTATTGTTGTGAATCCGTTAAGGTTGATGATTCTGCGGGTAATCCACATGTGTTGTGTGCAGGTATTGATTTAAATCCGGCTATTGAGGCACAAGGCAAAGATGCGCAGTCAATTGCGAACGATTTGAAGCAAGCCTGTGCCACGGGAGGCGGTTCAATCATTATCCCTAAACACATCCAAAAAGATCTCACCAGTGTGGCGAAAATCCTTAATATTAACTGGATTGAGCGTGGGATTAAAAAAGATGCGCAGTTAATTTGCTCTCGTGGGGCTGTATGTCCGCGCCAACCAAGTTGTTATGCCGCAGGGCGTAATTTATGCGAGGAAAATCAAGATTAGTTGTCTGGCTTTATGCCGCATTTACACCCGTTGATGCGGCTAATTCACTTATCCATAATCTACTTCAATGCCAATAAATAGTGAACAAATGAACATTGTTAGCAACGATATTCATGCAGAGTTTTGATGTATCAAAAGTACCTACTAGGATATAAAAAAGATAGTGTTTGTTTGGGTGTAATCATCGACTCAAGTCATAGGTTAAATCATCATTAAAAACATGCAGTTTCACAGTTTGGATTATGGTCCAAAATCGATTTCCTGTTACAAATTCCCTTAAAATAATACCTACAATTGATTATCTTCAATCGGCTTAACTTTTCACCAAACATTAACAATAGTTCCCATTTTGGAATTGATTCCAACGATATGATGAATCGTCAATTATATAAAAAGGGGTGATAACCTATGAGCAATATAGATCTATTAGGGCGCCGTAAGTTTATTGCAGGTCTAGGTATTGCTGCTGGGGCAGCGATGGTAGCACCAGCAATGGCTGTGTCTGAAAAGGCTGACGGTGTTAAATGGGATAAAGAAGTTGAAATACTCATTATTGGTTCTGGTTTTGCTGGCTTAGCTGCCGCAATTGAAGCGACCAGACTGGGTGCAAAAGACGTTCATATTTTTGAAAAAATGTCTTATTTTGGTGGTAACTCGGCGATTAATGGTGGGTTGTTTGCCGCTCCTCAAACGCCAATGCAAAAGAAAGAAGGTGTTGAAGATTCGGTAGACAGAATGGTTGCCGATCAAATGTTATCTGGCCGTGGTATTGCCGATGAATCATTACTAAGACACGTAGCATCACATGCGGTTGAAGCTTTACAAATGACCCTAGACGCAGGTGCTGAATATCATCCGTATTTACAACAATTAGGTGGTCATTCGGTTGCGCGTACTTACCAAACTTCTGTGAGTTGTGGTGCCGGTATCACTCAACCATTGTACAAAGAGTGTAAACGCATTGGTGTGCATACCCATAATCGTTCCAAATTTGAAGGATTCCTCATTGGCAGTAAAGGCGAAATTGTTGGTGTCAAGATGCGCAGTAATTACCATTTTGGTGAAGACCAACCTGGTAAAGTGATGAATATTCGTGCCAAGCGTGGCGTGATCATGGCTACGGGTGGCTTTGCACAAAATGTCGATTTACGCATGGCGCAAGATCCAACCTTAACCGCTGAGGTAGGCTGTACCAACGCACCTGGTGCGACTGGTGAAGGCATGTATGAAATGTTCCGTTTAGGCGCCATTCCAGTGCATTTAGCTCACATTCAATCAGGCCCTTGGGCTTCACCTGATGAAGGTGGTTTTGGTTATGTGTCTAACTATTCAATTTTTAACTTCCCTCATTCAATTGCGATTAACCGTTTAACCGGTAAACGTTTTATGAATGAAATAGCCGACCGTAAAACACGTGCAGATGCCGAATTAAGTTGTCGAGATGAAAAAGGTAATGCTTTACCACCGATTTTAATCTCAAGTTTTAAAGACTCTAAAGCGCACCCTAATACTGAAAAAGTGATTAAGTACAATGTGGGTTGGAAGTTTGATTCTGTTGAAGAATTAGCAAAACACTTTGATGTACCTTTAGCAGAGTTAAAAGCGCAAATTGCTGAATACAACGGTTATGTTAAAACGGGTGAAGATAAGCAGTTTGGTAAAAACATGACCAAGGCAACGGACAAATACATCGAAGCGCCATTTACCGTCGTGCGTTTATGGCCAAAAGTACATTATTGCCAAGGTGGCGTAAAAGTGAACACTAAAGCAGAAGTTAAAGACAGCTTTACTGGTCAGTCAATTCCAGGGCTTTATGCTGCTGGCGAAGTGTGTGGTGGTATTCATGGCGTGAGTCGTTTAGGCAGTTGTTCTATTCCAGAGTGTATGGTGATGGGTATGACAGCAGCTCGTAGCATGATGAAAGTTTAGTAAAGACCAGTATACAAGAGGAGTTATTGATGAAAACATTAAAAATTATGCTTGCACTGGGCTTACTTAGCTTAGCTAGTTTATCAGTACAAGCCGCAGAAATAAGAGATTACCATAAAGATGTTATTGGTAAAGACTGTAAAACGTGTCATGACAATGGTATTAAGCAGTTCCCATCGGATCAAGCGTGTTTGCAATGCCATGATGTAGATGACTTAGCAAAGCAAACAGCCAGAAGTGAAGAAGACAAGTGGCAGAATCCACATAATAATCTTCACTATGGTAAAGACTTACCTTGCCAAGAATGTCATGGTGAGCACACTCCTAAAAAACCTTTATGCAGTAACTGTCATACTTTTAAGTTTGATAAACATAAAGGGTAAGTCAGCTTAATTTTACATTAAGATGTGTTACCAAACCGCATATTAAGTAATTAATATGCGGTTTTGTTTTTCATTATTATTTAAAAACCAATAATAATGAAAGTATTTTCACATTAATGTAATTGTTTATTTATATTTGTTGTAAGTATGTGTAGTGTAAATTTTTGGAATTAATTCCAAGCGTAATATCCTTGTAGATTTTAAAATAAAGAAAGAGGGATGTTATGAAATATAATTATTTGCTAGTCATGATGCTGTTGTCTAGTTCGAGTATGGCTAGTGAACTACCGAGCTTTTTAGATGAAAGTGATATTAATAATGCTGAATTTACCTGTTTAGGTGAAGAACCACAATATAATAAACAAGATCAAAAATATGTTGATATATTATGGGATGAAACCCTGCAATATTTACAATCATATGCAGTCGCATTAACTAACAGTGAAAATGGTCCATGTTTAAATTCAGATGAAGCTATGTATGATTCTACCGAAGGTGGTAAGAATATGTGCATTATGGATCGTCGAGATATGAAGTTAATGGTTAAAAACATTTACCAAGTTATCAACAATCCAAATAAAGCGAAAAAGTGTTTCGGTGCACGTGAAGAAGTCAATTGGATTTACAGTCCTGGTGGTCAATTAGAGCAAAATTCCCCCGTTGCTAAATGGCTTAAACGTACAACATTTGAGAGCTTTTTTAATACAAAAGTGACTAATAAAGAAGTGCAAAAAATAGGTAAAAACTTTACGAAAAACTTTAGCAAAATGGTGACTGGCAATGAGATAAAAATGCCTTCCGCTTTCCCAACCGATATCAGTGCCAATGCTTTACCTAATTTATGGGCTGCAGCAGGTTGGTTCCCTATGTATGCAGAAGAAAGTAAGCGTAATGATAAAAATTTCAACAATATACGTGGAGGTTATGCTTATGCTGAAATCTTTGGGCATTGGGGCTTATTACGCATTGATGAAATCAACAAACAAAAAGTAGGTGCCGAAATTGGTATGACGGTACAGTCTGTAGACACTCTCTACCCATATCATAACCATGCTATATCAGAAATTTATTACAACATGCGGCTGCCTGCTTGTGTGAATGAGTTTAAGACATTTGCCGTTCGTGAAGATTCTAAGCTTGTTACGACTGTACACGAAGACAGCAACGTGAGAACCGTACAATTCGATGCAGGTCAATTCAATGCTCAAACCCAGTGGTTATCGGGTAATGCCGAACAAGATCCGCTTGTGTATCTACATCAAAATACCATTCATGCTTTCGAAGTAGACGGTAGTTGTGAGGCAAAACCAGAAGAGCGTGCAATTGTGTCTGTTTGGGCAAGAAGTAACGCCCACGATAAACGTAATGACTATGGCACCACATTACTGTGTGAATCTGCCAGTAAGCCTGGTACACCTGCTCATAAAGATGAAGTTATTCAGTGCGACTTAACCAAAATGAAATGGTAATAGCTATTGGTTTATTAATTATTGAATTGGGAAATAAAATGAAATTATTAACGTTGTCTTTATTATCTGCTTTAGTCTCGTTGGGGATGATTTCTTCTTACGCTAGTGCTGATGAAGTTAAAAATGGTATTGATGTTAGTGGTACATTAAGGGCTAATTATTCATATAAAGAATATAGCGAAAGCTCGAAAGATAAATCAGGTGATTTAACATTTGAAATGGCATCTGTTAAATTTAACGGTAAATTAAATAATTGGGGGTTATCATCAGAATATCGTTTTTACGATGGGTGGGAAGCATTACGTTATGGTTATGCTTTTTATGATTACTCAGACCAATGGCAAATTCAATTTGGTATAAACCAAGTACCATTTGGTAATCCTGGTTTTATTTCAAATAGTTTCTGGTTTGGTGTTCCGTATTATTTAGGATTTGAAGATGATTACGATACCGGTATTAAAACTGTTTATTCCAATAATGGTTGGGATACTGAGTTTGCGTTTTATAAAAATGCTGAATACGGTGCAAGTCGAAATGAACGTTATTCAACTGATTTATATTCTGGCCAAGTAAATGGTACTGAATATTATAATGAAGAAACCAATCAACTGAATTTACGTCAAACCTACGCAATGGAGTATGAAGGCGGTAAAACATTAGTTGGTGCTTCAATTGAGGTAGGGCAAATTTACAATAGTAATACTGGAAATAATGGTGACAGATATGCCGTCGCCCTACATCTTGACAGTAGTTATAATGGATGGGCACTGCAGTTACAGGCAATGCAATATGAGTATGATGCCGCAGATGCTTTAGACAGTAATAAAATTGCCGTCTCAGCCTACGATTGGCAATACGAAATTGCCTCTAAGGCTCAAGCCTATAGTGTGAACATTGCTAAAACAATCACCACTAGCTGGGGCAGCGTAAAAATCTATAATGATTTTGGTGTGGTAACCCCAGATGTTGATAATGACGATTATGATAACAGTTATCAAAATGTCACAGGTGTTGCATTGTCTTCAGGTCCAACTTACACCATGATCGATTTTATTATGGGTAAAAATATGTACGCCTCTACGCTTGATAATGGTCATGTTGGTTTACCTGAAATCGGCGATAGTTGGGATCACCGCATCAATATTAACTTTGGCTACTATTTTTAAGTACTAGGGCCTGTTGATCTTTGCTGGTTAAGTTTTGTTCGAGATAAAAACGTTTTAATCGAGGCGAGAGGATTGCTGCCTAGCAATCTAAGCTACTTTTGCTTAACGAAGAGGACTAAACAAAGAGTAAAATGTTTTTAGCCGAACCCTTCGGGCAGCGTTTGTTGGTCATTTTTACTGCATTATCGACTTTTTATGTAGAATAACTACACCACAAAGTCTCGTCTTTGTACAAATGACCAACAATTCGCTGCAAAAACAACCTTGAAAGATCAACAGGCCCTAGGTAGTTAAGGTGCATTTCGCTCTACGCTAAAATGCCAATCGTTGATTGGCATTTTTATAATGATAGATCGTAACGCTAATTTCGTTATTATATCTGTAAAAAAATGGTGAATAAACGTGCTGATAAAGCACATATTATCCCTTCCAGTTACAGTTAATTGATCTACGTCTACATCCGTAAAATTTCAACAGAGTACTATCACGATCTCTAAAGCAGTAATCCCTGCTATTTCAGTCAAGACATTCAGGTTTCAAATAGAGTTAACATTATGATGGTACTAGAAATAATTATTGTACTTGGCGTCATTTACCTAGGTGCAAGAATGGGTAGCATGGGGATTGGTTTTGCTGGTGGTGTTGGGGTATTAATTGGTGCGGCTGTGGCGTCAATGTTTGGTAAGCCACTGGCTCAAGATCCTATTTACCAGCAACGTTTAGCCAGTGGGTTAGTCAAAATACGTGGCAAAACCAAAGTGACACTTCAGCCTAGAGCTAAATCGTCGGTTATGATTTTTTTGGTGACGATTGCAGCTGTGATGTCTTATGCCACCGCGGTATCTGACAAAGTGGGGTTAATCACCAATCTTGTATTGTCGCGCGATGTGGCCATTATGCTGTTTATGTTGTCAGCCGCTGCGGTAATAACGTGGTTTTGTCGTATCGACGCCGGTAAGATCTCAAATGCGTCGACATTTTAGTTGGGTATGTCTGCATGTATTTGTGTATTGGGCGTAGCATGGCTAGGCGACACTTTTGCGTCTAACCACATTGATGAAATTAAAGACGTTACTTCAAAGTCAGCCTTGGTTGTTATCTGTGGCGTTATTTTTTGCTTCAATGTTGTTGTATTCACAAGGCGCAACGACTAAGGCGTTAGCCATTGGCGTGAGTCCATTAACTGCTGTTGCCTCATTTGCGGCGGTGAGTGCCTTATTTGTATTACCGACTTACCCAACCTTGTTGGCTGCGGTCGAGATGGATGATACTGGCTCAATTCGCATAGGTAAGGCGGTATTTAATCACCCATTTTTGATCCCAGGGGTAATAACAATCACATCGAGCGTGTTACTGGCATTTTTGTTTGGCAGCTTAATGCTGTAATAAATTATTGAGCGTATAGATTTTGAAGCAGAGTTTAGTAGAGCTGATAGCCTTTGCGTTCGACATTGGCTTTTATTAAATTAATTAATTGTATTGTTGCAGGTGTTTGGGTGTCTGGATTGAGGTAAAGCGACTCGTTAAATACAGGCAGTGGCGGTAAGCCGTATTCAACAGGATCTAAAATCTGCATCTGGTCGTTAATTCTAAATTCGGCTATTGGCGCAATCACTAAATCATTCTCGACCGCCATGCACAAAGCTTCTGGTGATGGGGTGGACAGTAATACCTTGATAGGACGCATAGACAATTGATGATTAGCAAATACTTGGGCTCGAATAGGGCAGTTTTCAGGGTATAATCCTACAGGAAAGGTTTTTCTCTGATGGGCGTTTCCGTCAGACGCCGCAACCCAATGAAAGCGACGGGTAAACAACAGTTCTCCGCTTGTTGGCAATTGCCAGTGAGTTGCAACAATGACGTCAAATTCACCTTGATGTAACCGTTTGTATAAATTACCGCTCACATCAGTATCTATGACTAACTCAATAAAAGTAAATTCACGAATAAATTCTAATAAAAAGCTGTTTAGGTAGCATTTTATAAAATCGGTAGGCACACCTAAGCGGATCACCTCATGGTTTTGACCTTCCTTTAACTCATCGAGCGCTTGTGAGTTAAGTTGCATCATTTTATAGGCATAGTTAAGCAGCGTTTCACCTGACTCGGTCAAGGTGACGCCTTTGTTGTCCCTTATCAGCAAATATTGGCCGACACTTTCTTCAAGTTTTTTTACTTGTAGACTGAGTGCTGATTGGGTTCGGCAAATTTTATCTGCTGCTTTTGACAAGTTGCGACACTCAGCAATAGCGATAAAACTTTCAAGTAATTCAATCTTTAACATTGGTCATTGGATAAGTTCATAGTGGTATCAGTATTACTCAATTTGCGGTGTACACAAAGCTTGCTATGGTGTAAATGTGAAGTTGAAAAGATTTCATCTTAAGCTTAATGGGGTCAGGTATGAGTAGCTGGGAAAAACGCGGTAATTTCTTGATTGAAGTGTCGCAACGATGTTTAAAAGGCCATAAAACTTTCGATTTATGTCGTTCGCATTTAGTTCAAGCTAGCCAAATATCTAAAGGCACCATTTACAATCATTTTACTTCTGAGTCAGACCTCATCGTGGCAGTTGCTTGTGCTGATTATCGGCTTTGGCTTAAGCAAGCCGAACAAGATACACAGCAATACAGTGACCCGTATCTACGTTTTATATTTCATCACTGCCAACGTTTGTATCGTATTTTATCTGAGCAAGCATTTGTCATTGCCAGAGTGATCCCCAATGAATCGGTGTTATCACAAGCAAGTGACTATTATCGAGAGCGATTTGAACGTGTCATTAGTGAGTATTGTCAATGGAATGACCAAACGTTAACCGCTATTGGAAAAGTGGATGGATTCAATCGTAGTGAGCTGTTAAAAGACTATTTACGTGGTGCGATGATCAACAGTGATGATTCGCACAAACATTACAACGATGCCGACATGTATTATCAGCTCAGTTTTGGAATGACCCAACTGATGGGGCATTCACATAAGCGTATGCCAACAATTAAAGTCTTTTTGCAATGGTTAGCGGATAAAGAGAAATAAAAGGCCAGATATCAATCTGACCTGATGAACGATTATGAAATAGGTACTTAATTTCAAAAGCTTATCGCATAGTAACAAACTCTTCTGCACCCGTTGGGTGTATTGCCACAACGGCGTCAAAGTCTGCTTTAGTGGCACCCATTTTCATTGCGACACCAAAACCTTGAAGAATTTCGTCCATGCCAAAACCAATGCCATGAATACCCACAACAACTTCATTGTCACCAGCGCACACCAGCTTCATTTTACATGCCTGGCGATGGGCGGTTACCGCAGAGTACATTGAGGTAAAGGTAGAGGTATAAACCTTAATGTTGTCTTGACCATATTTTTCAACCGCTTCTAGCTCGGTTAAGCCCATAGTGCCAATTGGGGGATGGCTAAATACCACGGTGGGAATTAAGCTGTAATCCATTTTTGCATCTGGCATGTTGCCAAATAAACGTTCTGACAATAAACGACCTGCTTTAACCGCTACAGGGGTTAATTCAATGCCGCCTGCCATTATGTCGCCAACACAATAAATACCTTTAGCGGTGGTATTTTGTTGCTCATCAGTAATGACATAGCCATTGGTATCTAACTGAACATCTGTGTTTTCTAAGCCGATATTGCCAGTGGATGGTGAACGTCCAATTGCCCAAATTAAGCAGTCAATTGTTAAGTTTTCGCCGTTATTTAATGCTAACGTTAGGCTACCATCGGGATTTTGGGTGACAGATTTAGGCACACTATTGGTGTGTAACGTTGGGCCATCAGTCGCCATCGCATCAACTAATGCGTCGGTCAAAATTGGATCAAAATTACGCAGTGGAGCATGTTTACGTACTAACAAATGGGTTTCGCTACCCAATGCATGCAATACTCCTGCAACTTCAACTGCTATATAACCAGCACCGACAACCGCGACGCGTTTAGGTTGTTCGCGAAGAGCAAAGAAGCCGTCAGAGTCTATACCGTATTCGGCACCTGGAATGTTAGGAATAGTCGGCGCACCGCCAGTGGCAACGACAATATGATCTGCGGTGTAATGCTCACCATCGACTTCAATGGTGTTGTTATTAATGAAACGGCCATAGCCATTTAATAAGGTCACTTTATTGTTTGCAAAGCCTCGGCCGTACGCATCATGAATACGGCTAATGTAAGCCTCACGATTGTCAACTAAGGTGTTCCAATCGAATTTGTTGACGGTAACATCAAAACCATAGTCTTTGGCGTATAGGTTCAGTGCTTCAGCGACATGAGCGCCATACCACATCACTTTCTTTGGGACACAGCCAACGTTAACACAGGTGCCGCCGACATGTTTTGCTTCAATAATTAATACTTTTGCGCCGCGCATTGCTGCTCGGTTTGCTGAGGCTATGCCGCCGCTGCCTGCGCCAAGCGCGATATAGTCAAAATGTTGAGCCATGATGATCTCCACTAGGATTTATGGCCCCATTGTAGGGGGGATTGTGTTTGCAATCTAGTTGTTAAGTTGTTGCGCCTGTTGCAAAGACTTACCGTTTGGGTTGGCAAATGTTACGGTCAACATCCGTAGGGCCTGTGCTGGCGCACTTAAGGCATTTCCATTCTTGTTGCCTAATATCAATTTCATCTTGATAATGACTAAATTGATGATTTTGAGTTTGATGACGTTTCTTTTTTAAGTGTTTAAGGCGACTATTGAGCCAGCGACAGCTAGGGTCGTTGGCTATTTTTGTCTTTTCAATTGCAGGGTGGACAGCACGGGATGAACGTGTTTTGGTTTTGTTTGGTGCCGATTTTTTTAGACTTGGCTTAAGGTAAATATCGTCTGCTTGGTATTCTAATGCTGAGCTTGGCTCTGTGGGGATAATAATAACATTACCTTGATGATCACTGGCGTATTGTGGCGGCAAGGTGTTGGCATTGTCATTGGTTAACCGAGTCTGTTTTTGTGGCTCTTTTATGATGAGATCGGTGAGGTCGCTAGCCAGTAATGGCTGACTTATTAATAGTATTAATATTGTGAGTAAGTAGCACCGAATATACGGCGTTCGAGTGGACATAAGCTTCCTTGCTTGATTAAAAAGGTTTCTTTTACCTCCTTTAGTCTAGCCTTAGAATGCTCAAATGCCAGTTAAACCATGTTAAAAACTCAAGTTGAAATGTACCCCAGCATAGGTTTGATCTAGGCTACCTTGTACACCATCAATTGGGGCTTGTTGTTTAATATCTTCTTGGGCGATGCTGTGGCTAATGTGTGCAGATACGGCCATTGAATCATTGATTTTATGTTCTGCTTCTAATCCAAATTGGAAATGGTTAGCACCATCGTGTTGTTCGCTACTATATTGAAAGTCAATTCCTTGTACTACATACGGTGTTAAGGTGAGTTGTTCGTTAATTTCCCAAGGGCTATGTAAACTTAATTCAACAAAGTATCCACCGGCCTCGGTGGCATAGGTATAATTAACTGCAGGCACAAGCCAGCTAAAGCCGTTATAAGTGAGTGAGCTAAAAAACTCGTTATCAGATGCGTGTTCATCGCAATAAAATGCTAAACGCTGATAGCCAATGGTGGCATCAAAATCATTAGCAAGGTGTATGGTATATTCAACGCCTAAGTTCCATTCCACATAACTGACTTGATCTGCTCTACCAACAACAGCATAAACAGCAAGATCATTTTGTTCAAAATTGACAACACCCCAGACAATACCGCCTTTTTCTAGGTTGTCTCGTCCTTCGCTGATGTAATGATTATCCCAGGCAATATCAAATCCAATGTTTGGTTGATTTTCAGTGCTGGCAAAAACCGGTGTTGAAAAGAGTAAACCTAAGATGATGGCGGCACCAAACAATAAAGGACTGACAAGCTGTGTACGCTTTAGCATGCAAAATTCGAAGGTCATTTTTACTGGGTTCACTGTATTGGCAAAGTTAAGTTAGTAAAGCGTATGCTAACCCTTTTAAAGTAAATTGAAATGATAACCGCTATCGTTTGAGAGCTGCCTGTCAATAATAAACATGTAAATTTAATGTAAATTATATTTGAGATATTGATCGTTGAATTTATTTTTTAATTGAGGTAGGTCTGGGTCGATTTATGTTGTTGGGTATTTATATGATCTCATGCAGCGATAAAAAAGCGTTATATGTGTATAGGAAAGTAGGCTTTATTGGTGCCGATAAATCGCTTCAATGGTTGAAAACGGTAACAATTATCCCAATATAGGCTAAATAGTCACGCGAATTATTCGAGGAATCTTTATGAGCAATCCATTGCTAAGTAGCGCAGAATTACCAGAATTTTCAAAAATTAAACCTGAGCACATTCAGCCTGCTGTAGAGCAAGCCATTGCCAACTGTCGTGAGACTATTGATGCATTATTAGCCAAAAATAACCAATACACTTGGGATAATCTCATTGCGCCTCTTGAAGAGGTTGATGATGAATTAAGTAAAATATGGTCGCCAGTGTCACACATGAACTCAGTGATCAGCAGTGATGAATTACGCGATGCTCACGATGCCTGTTTACCCTTGCTGTCAGATTACGGCACTTATGTTGGTCAGCATCAAGGTTTATATGAAGCCTATAAATCAATCCATGAGTCGGCTGACTTTGCACCGCTAACTCAAGCGCAAAAAATGGTGATTGAGCAAAGCTTACGTGATTTCGAATTGTCGGGTATTGGCTTAGATGACAGCCAAAAAGCACGCTATGGCGAAATGGTTAAACGCTTATCTGAGTTAACAAGTAATTTTTCTAACCAATTATTAGATGCTACCGAAGCATGGACCAAACTGATTACTGACAAAGCTGATTTAGCCGGTTTACCTGAGTCAGCTATCGCTGCAGCTAAAGCCATGGCTGACGCCAAAGAGCAAAAGGGCTGGTTATTCACTCTAGATTTTCCATCTTATTTACCTGTAATGACCTATAGCGAAAACCGTCAACTACGGGAAGAATGCTACCGCGCATTTGTGACTCGGGCGTCTGATCAAGGCCCGAATGCCGGTGAGTTTGATAACACCGACAACATGAACGAAATTATTGCGCTGCGTCATGAGTTAGCAAATTTACTTGGTTTTGACAGTTATGCAGATAAGTCTTTAGCCACCAAAATGGCAGAAAATCCAGCACAAGTATTGGGTTTTTTAAATGAGTTAGGTGAACGCTCTAAAGATCAAGCCGCAACTGAATTAGCCGAGCTTCGTGCCTTTGCGAAAGAGCATTATAACGTAACCGAAATGGCCTCGTGGGACTTAAGTTTTTACGCGGAAAAATTACAGCAACACAAGTACCAGGTATCACAAGAAATTTTGCGTCCATATTTTCCTGAGGACAAAGTCTTGTCAGGTTTGTTCTATACCGTAAATCGCTTATTTGGCCTAACCATTAGCGAACAAAAAGGTGTAGATACTTGGCATAAAGATGTGCGGTTCTTTAATATTCATGACGCCGATAATGTACATCGTGGTAGCTTTTATCTCGATTTATATGCTCGTAGCGGTAAGCGTGGTGGTGCATGGATGGACGATTGTCGTGGTCGCCGTGTAACTTCTACTGGGCTGCAAAAGCCTGTGGCTTATTTGACCTGTAACTTTAATGGTCCGGTGGATGGCAAACCTGCGCTATTTACTCATGATGAAGTGACTACATTGTTCCATGAATTTGGCCACGGCATTCACCACATGTTAACCAAAGTTGATGTGGGCGGTGTGTCGGGTATTAATGGTGTGCCGTGGGATGCGGTTGAGCTACCTAGTCAGTTTATGGAGAATTGGTGCTGGCAAGAAGAAGCATTAGCGGAAATCTCTGGACACTATGAAACGGGCGAACCATTACCAAAAGAGTTGCTTGATAAAATGCTCGCGGCGAAAAATTTCCAGTCAGGCATGATGATGGTGCGCCAACTTGAGTTTTCTCTGTTCGATTTTAGAATGCACCACGAATTTGACCCGGCTAAAGGTGTCGATATTCAAGGGATTTTAAATGAAGTCCGTAGCCAAATCGCGGTACTAACCCCGCCGAGTTTTAATCGCTTTCAACACGGTTTTGCTCATATTTTTGCGGGTGGCTATGCTGCGGGTTATTACAGCTATAAATGGGCTGAGGTTTTATCTGCAGATGCATTTTCGCGTTTTGAAGCCGAAGGTATTTTTAACTCAGAAACGGGAAAAAGCTTTCTAAACAACATTCTTGAAATGGGTGGCAGTGAAGAGCCTATGGAATTGTTTAAACGCTTTATGGGCCGTGAACCAAACATTGATGCTTTGTTGCGCCACAGTGGTATTGCAGTGTAGGTTTATCCTATTACACAATGACAGCATAAAAAGCATAAACTCCGGTTTATGCTTTTTTGTTATTTTTAGGGTTCACATCCTCAAATAAGGTAGAGAGATATTCGTTGCCTGTTAAGCCTTATACCAATCCTATTAAATATGTGGTCTTTCAGCGGGAGTTCAAAGTGCTGTAGGCAAGGCAGATGATTGAAGCGAATAGTGATCCTCAGTAACAAGCTCCTGCGTTACTCTACCTCCAGTATCTGACCGCCATGGATGGTGGGAATGTCTTATTTTTTATGGAAAAAATAGACCATGCAGTCGTATTTTGAAAGCATCTAACGAAGCATAAAGGA
>NZ_JBSQBN010000084.1:0-20183 GCF_053850585.1 Shewanella sp. A22 | reverse complement strand
GGTATTCCACTTCTGTGTTACATCGATTTAAAAGGCAACAACCATTTCTACATCAATGTGCCTTGAATTGAAAAACCTGAGAGACTCTGAACTGACCAGATATTTAATGAGATTGGTATTACTACTGTGCATGCATTTTATTCACCCGCGACAAACAACAACTCAAGTGGCTCAGTAAACATACCGAAAAACCAAAACTGAACGATAACATTGGTATATATACAGCGATAAATCTACTTGTCATTAAAAACGACTATGGCATAGTGGGTTTTCATGACAAGTAGATTTATCGCCAATTCAGGATGAATACGCCATTATGTTGCTCAATAAAAGCTTACACAATACTTACGGTACTGCATTAGCAAACACATCTGAGACCAACGAAATCGATGTGCCTAAAGGGGACAATCCGCTTATATGGCCATTGTTGAGCTTACTCCAATCATCCAATCAAAGCTGGAAAGTGCATCATTTGGCCAGCGAGTTACAAGCCAAAGGGTTAATGCATGACCTGGATCCATTGCCCGAAAAAGACCTTTTCAAACGTAACTTCTTATTAATGAATGCCTTGTATGAGTTACAAGACATGCTTGTACCTAAACAATGGTTACAAGTTAAAGCAATGGAAATTCAAATCTTTCGCATAATGCCAGCCAATGCCGATATACAACATATTAGTGATGGTGCATTACGTGATTATTATCTCGACTGGGCCAATTATGATGCCAGCGTAAACGTAGTACGCGAAATACTGGAGTCGTTCTGGTCAAGCTATCAAGAATATATTGGCGTTAACGTACAATTAATGCATAAAGGTCACGCCCTGAAAGTGTTCGAACTCGATGAAACCGCCACCGACAAAGACATTCGCAAACAATGGCGTAAGCTAGCGCTTAAGTGGCATCCAGACCGCGACCAAGGTAATGCAGAACGTTTTAGAGAAATCTGTGAGGCTTGGCAAACGCTCCGCGATAAAAATTTAGTGGCATAACGATGACACCACTCCAAGCTGTTGGATTCTACAACGGCTTCACTCCACACTAGTATTTAGCGCAAATCACAACTTGATCACATAAATTTTGCCATCGAAGCAATTTATTTATGCCATTATTAGCCAAATCAATTTCAATAAAAAAGTCATTTTTGAGGTATTCATGTTCAAATATTTAGCGTTAGCCATCACCTTAACGGTTGCTCCAATTACCAGTATTGCCGCACAATTTGTTGAGGGTACCCACTACACTCAAATATCTAACAGCATGGTACCGACTAAACCTAAAGTCACCGAGTTCTTCTCTTTTTACTGCCATAACTGTTTCAACATGGAAAGTCAGTATTTACCCGCAATCAAAGCCGGTTTAGACAAACAAGTCACCTTTGACAGCAAGCATGTCGACTTTATGGACAGCGACCTAGGGACTGAAGTAATGCGCTCGTTAGCGGTTATCCATGAGTTAGATAATAAAGAAGCATTAAAAATAGCCATGTTTGGCGCCATTCAAGGCAAAGATAATAATGGCGGACACGACCACAGCGCCCCAGGACATGAACACAAATCACAAATTAACAACCGTGATGATATTAAAAATGTTTTTGCGCAATTTGGTGTCGACGCCAAACAATATGACGCCGTAGCCGACAGTGCAGAAACCAATAAAAAGTTATCTCAATGGCGCCAACAGCAAGTTACCTATGCAGTCCAAAGTGTGCCGGCATTTATTGTTAACGATAAATACGCTGTCAATTTAAATGAAATGCGTACATTAGATGATTTAATTGGGGTTATTAATTATCTGGCTTTAAAAAAATAACCTAGGGCCTGTTGATCTTTCAAGGTTGTTTTTGCAGCGAATTGTTGGTCATTTGTACAAAGAAGAGGCTTTGTGGTGTCGTTATTCTACATAAAAAGTCGATAATGCAGTAAAAATGACCAACAAACGCTGCCCGAAAGGTTCGGCTAAAAACGTTTTTATCTCGAACAAAACTTAACCAGCAAAGATCAACAGGACCTAGTGTTGATGTATGACCATATTAAAGTTTAATAAATAATTAAGGTTGTCATGAGCGGCAACAACGCAATAGTTTGATAATTTATCTGAGGACGAATGTCATTTCTTGATAATAAAGTTTGTTATCATTTTCAAGCTCACTTTTGGACAGAAACGTTTTAGAAAAGTCATTGTTTCAATTTACTTTTTATAAAAGTTTACCCTGCCCCACTACGCTATGCGCTAAATTCTATGGCCTGCGGCCACTAACGTCGTGGCGCTTCGCCCACACCAGACCGAGAGGAAACCAACGGCTGTTCCCTCTTGGAACTCCCAGCCGCCACATCAAAATTATCTGAGAAGCGATAATTTCGCGACGTGGTTGAATCCAGCTTTTAACTTCGTCTGTGTGTTCTTCGGCCTTATTCGAAAATGCTAACGCTTCCGATGGGGCGTCCCTTCCCCTCTAAAGCTAGCTCGCTCTGATAGGCAGGATGCCTGAATGCCTTGAAGCACATGGATGTGCGTAAAAGGCCATGGCCAGCTCACGCATTCTTTTATAAAGAGTCTTCAACGACCTCAAGTTCAGAGTTGAATTTGAATGTTTTCAAGAAAAGAACAATTCATTTATGGAATATAGAAATCCACATAAGTGATTGTTTAAAATCATCTTTATAAAAATTTACTCTGACCCCACTATAAATTCCCACTAAATTCTGACCCCACTAAATTACCCTACTAAATTTTAAGGACGAGTGAGCTATTCCACCAATACTCTTGCTTCAATACCCTTAATGGACTTTAGCTCTGCAACCGGAATATTGTTGATGGCTATAGGGTTCGTTTGCTTGTAATTAAGCCTATTGCTATCAGTATTGCCTGTTAGCTGCAATTGATAGGAATCAGCGTTGGAAGCTGTCCCTTTTGAGCAAGACACAAAACATTTCATCGGGCTACCGACGGTAAGCGTGCCATGATACTTACCAGCAGATACTTCTATCGTCACTGTTTTAGTAAATAAATCCTGAAGCAGTGCATATGAGTAAGGTTGTTTTTGTTTATCGTCTTTGTTGTATATATCTTTGATGTTGAGTAATGCACTGCGACTATTTATGTCAAGATGAGGAGACAATATGGCCTCAATTACTCGCTTATCAAATTGCCATGATACGGGCACATGGACCGTGGCGTTGCTACCCGACTGAGTAACATCAACATCACCAATACTAATGCTAGTTTGTTGAAGTAGTTGACTAAAATCATTATCAATCGTTTGCTTAGCCTTTACAAAAGCATCTTGATTGTTACTCGCATTGTCGATTAAATCACGGCCGTTTACAGCAAGATTAAAAACTTCAATGGACTGATTTTTATAACCTTTTAGATCACGTATTTCTACATGCCCACTAATGTGGCCGATACCACTTAATTGTTTTTGTGAAATACCACTGAGGGCAATAGCATTGTGTTGTTTATACAGTAACGTTTTTTGCCCAGCACTAGATTTTGTGAGCAAATGAAACTGATCTGTTCCTTTACCAGAGCAACTAACAAAGCATTTTCTCCCCATGGCTAATGTTAGCCTTGAGGTGTGAGAACCCGCTTTAATTATAAGAGACACTTCACTACCGACTAACCAACGATACAGATCAGATTTAAATGGATCATCTTCAACACTGAACTGGGTGATGGATGCAACAAAATCACTCCTTGTCACTCTTAAAGGTAAGTGCTGCTCAAAAGTTTTTATTACACTAGTGTTAACTTGGTATTTGACCGGAATATAAAGGGTATTAGTACTGCCATTTGGCTGCACATTTATCTCTCCAAGGCTAAATTGACTTTCTTTAGCGAGTGCGAGTAATGCTTGAAAGAATGCATCTTGTGTCTGCTGCATTTTTTGTTGGTAGGCATTTTTTTTATCGTTGAGTGAAAATGACTTAGAGCTGACCATTTGTTTACCAGTGTCTTTCGCTGTTTGTATTGCCTCTGTGCTTGTTTGAACGGGCACAACACCAATATTTTTCGCCTGAGCGGGTAATTGATTTACTGCTGCATTCGTTTTGCTTCTGGTCTCGGCCGCTTGTGTCTTGGGGGAGGGTTGTTGCTCAGGCTCAACTTGCTTCACTTTTGTTGCAGATGTGGCGACTTTCGCCGTTTCACTTGGCGCATTATAATTGGGCGCTTTATATCTTGGTTTTTCATCACGGCTACACATGCTAAATACAATGGCAACAATGACAAACCAAAAGGCCAGTTTGAAGATACTCCCTGAGTGTTGTTGGTTAACATGTGATTGCTCGGCTTGCTGTTGAGCGGATTGATGCTTTTCGCGAGCCTTGGTCTGAGCACGGGCATCGACTTTAACTTTTGCCTGTTGATTTTGCTGTGCAATACGTTCTAGATCCGCTAGCGCTTCTTCAGCTACAGCTTTAAACTTTGCGACATCGTCAATCTGAAACTCATCTTCATGAACAACTTTATTGCGAATAGAGGCGATATAGCGCAACGTTTTCACAAGCGAATGGGGCAGTTCAGATTCTACACTGGTGACTTTTTCATGTAGCCCTTTTCCTTCAGCATTAAATGATTCAGCTAATTTTGTTTCTAGCCCTTTAGACGCTTTAACTGCTATCCCGATATCGATTTCAGACATATTCCCTCAAAGCTTATCGCAACAAGTCTGAGATAATATCTATATTAAACAATTATATAAAGTTTTAACGTAACATCTTTCAATGAAACAGATAAAAAGTTGTGAGCATGACTTTTTTCATCATTTTGTATCGTCAATATTGCCAATTTGTGCATAAATCACTTTTGAATCAAAAATAACTATGACACCCATAATCGAAAAGATTATCAGGCCATATATAGACGCCTCCCGGAGAGTCAAGATAAAACTCTGCTCATCGAAAGCTTTTTTGGCCTTAGTTTTCTATCCGACTACTTCACAGATGTCATTGATTTTGATGCTGCGACTCATTTACCGCTAGACGCATACTATAAAACTACTTGAATTTACTCTTCTTTTTCTTTTATCTCAATAGCTAAATCTACACATTTATGAATTATTTGGCTAAATAACCAACTAGATCAAATACTCGGAGATAATGTAATACATAATCAAATCGAAGAGAGCACTTTCATGTAAGTCAGGAAATGCAGATGCGGCAGCAGACGTAGATGGCATGGCGAGGTATCACTAAGTGATACTCTCCGAGCGAGAGATAGGGATATCGAACTGGCATTTAAACATGGAGGTTGTTTGCCATCGTCGAGCCTCCATGGACTGATTCACGGCGTTTCACTGAAGTATCTGCACATTCCCTCGCCGGGCAGGCGGTAGACAGCAATGAAGGTGCGACCTTCAAGCACACACCCCAATAACAATGAACCAAAATAGAAAATGTAACCAGCCTTCATTCAAAGGCTAACAAGTTTTGGGGCAAAACCTTGTTAGATTTTTAAATTAAATCCGAGAGTTTGGATTAATATTTCTATGGGTTAACATCACCGCCTTTAAAGGCTTTCCATACCCAAAAAATTGATTTTTACATCTTTGCTCATACCTTGGCAAGCGAAGCTAGTCCTAGTCGCGTAGCCACGATACTGATGTGGCTTGTTACGTGATGCCATATCAACTTGAAGGGGGGTATTCAAGCTTTTGATTTTATAGTTTATTTTAATTTAAGGTTCTCTTTTTAGCTTCTATAGAGATTCACTTTTATTTCTTCAGTGTACAAATTATCAGTCCATGACGAAATAATGCTTCTTGAATCAAGCCATATGACCAAATCCTGATTTTCGGGAGTGTTTTTCAATCTCGGCGAATTGTATCCTGTTTTTATTTCTGAAAATGGTTTAGGCAGACTAGCCAATACATGACGAACATCATCATTCTTCATAAGAGTATGATATTTGTTAAAGAGTGAAATTTGTGTAGCTATGGGCGAAGAATACCTTATCAGGGATTGCACAATATTCCGGTTAAGGCTGGGGATGTCGGCGTTAGTTTTGACAATAATTGGACCAATCAGTGCTGAGCGCTTAGGAAGATCTATAAGCAATTCTAAGTCCATCAATTTGACTATCCCAAGCTTAGCTACAATATCAATTTGTGTTCGAAGAAGGTCCTCTAGGAAATCATCGTCAAGTGCAAAACTGTCTGGTTTAGCCAGATATGTTTCAATGTTAGCGGCGACGAATAGTACCTGTAAGTCACCCTTGTCAGCGAGGAAATCAATCATTTCCTTAGTAAATGTGATTTTCTTTTCATCTATTAGAATTCGCAACTTGGTTGATTCAAGTCCTTTGGGCAGGTACGAAATCGTCCTAGGCAGAACGCGAACATACTCTCTATAGGCGACATCAGACATCGAATTCGCCTCAACGATGAATCGGAGTAGTGGAAGTGAATCATCGTTGCTTGGTATGGGGTATTGCAGAATAGAAGCACGAACAACTTCTCGGTCAAAATATCCAATTAGGCAATCTGTTTCGAACACGTTACCTTCCATGAAAGTAAGACAGTTCGCCCAAGTTGGTTCAATTTTACCTAGCTGGAACAGCATCTGGTGCAACCTCTCAGGCACATCCTCTAGGGTTGGCAACAGGGTCATCTGCCGTTCAAGAAACTCCCGAAGACCATCTTGCTCAAGCGCATCGTGGCAAACAACAGCTAAAATAGCGGGGGTATCCTCTTTAGAATTTTCTTCAAGCTCCAAAAGGATATCACATAGGTAGCGCTCGAAATCACGTTCGACCCGCTCCAATAAGACTGTGTTATTCGTCGAACGTATGGTAGTGAAGTTCCTCGTTCGTAGTGGCTCGAGATCGTTCTCTCCTAAAATCACTTGGTAGACGTATTCCAAGTTTACGATCGTAAGTGCAAAAAGTCCCTCACCGAACATAAAACGTACAATTTCAGGTTGTTCTTTGATTGAAGCCAAATCTTTGACATCAAAGTTTAGGCATGCAAGGCGTCCCGGTGCTAGTTCAGGTAACTGAATCAGAATCTCTGGAAGGTTCACCGAAACAAATTCTGGTAACTCGTCAAAATCCTTTGCAAGCATTTTGAGCGATTTTTCAGGCAGGCTTGCAACCAATTGAGTAACGTGGGAAATATTGTTAGGGCTGGTTATGACTGCTGGGATAAGATCATCCCATGCATTGGCTAGTCCTGAAAGAAGTCCGGCAACATCGCTGCCACTGGTGTAATAGGCATCGAAAAAGCCCTCGCAGTTCTCAAACTTCGACGAGAGGTACTGGAAAAGCTTCTGCAATTGGGCGTGGTAACTACTCACATCATTCAGGAGGCTATCGACAAGCTTGATGTTCAAGACATAGCTTTGTCGGAAGTCCTCATCTCGCATAGCAGCAATAACTTCTTGTGGATTATCGATCGGGAAACCTGGCTCTGGTGTGACAAATGCCCGTATCTGGATCAGAAACTTGTTGTCATTGGGCGACAAACGGCCCGAGTGAAAAAGTGAGGTGTATTGATAGTAAGTATCGTCAATATGGCCTTCTAGGAGAAGAAAACGGGCAAGTTCTCCGTTTTCCCCGAAGGTTTCAAAATATTCCTGCATTCTGTTGGTGTTCAAACGCAACAGTTCGTTGAGCTTAGTCGTGCGTAGCGTTGCAATCTTCGATTTGAGCTCACTTATACTACGCAAGCTCTTGTTCTTATTATTCGCAGACTTATTTTCTATCTCCACTTTGCGTTGCAGGTAAGATCTCTGCGTATCTACCTCTCTTTGTAATTTAGAAGCATCGAACTGATTTTGATGACCATAGTCGTTGCGGTAGAACAAACGAGAAGTCTCAAACAGTTTCTCGAATGGATCGTGGTTGACCAGTTGATGAAGCGAACACCATGTCTGCTTATCATGACTAACGCTGCTAGTATTCACCGGAAGCTTCTCGACCAGAGCCATAGCGTAGATTTGCCGCAACTCTCTCAGGTCTGAAGGCGTCTGCCGCTCTGCGATTTCAAGCCGCTCTTCAAGTCCCGAGATCTCGGTCCTATATGTCACTTCAGCAGGCCTAATAAGTTCGTCTTTTAAGTTCAATACTTTATCGAGATTACCCACGCCGCGGTGCAGTTGCTCAAAGTCACTTGGATAAACGTTTTTATAGATCAGGATAGCAAGAAGCTTGTTGGCGTCGAGCAAATTATCCCCATCTGTTTCTAAATTAGCTACATAAATAGCGTATTCATTAAAGATGTTTCGAATCAACCTCAGGTCGTTCAGATATCGTGAGACCTCCCTAATAAACCGCCGTTCAAGACGTCTGTCGAGCTCAAGTCTCCTTCCCTGATCCAATACCATGTCGATAGAATTCGATGTGTTGATGATAGGTATAACGGGTATGATGAATTCGAAAAACTTGGTTCGATCGGTGTTGACAAACATGTCGTCACGCAAGGCGTAAAGGAATCTGATCGTACGTTTCACACCTGCGTTCTCGTTCACAAGACTATTAATTTCGCGCAGTGTGACGAAAATATCTGAATTGTTAAAACGATCTAAATCCTCAATGATGACAAGATCGTATTTGGTTGATTGGAAGAAGTAGACTATTTCGTCTAGATGGCGGTTCAATATGGACGTCTGATCATCAGATGCTGGCTTAATCTCAACATCCTTCAACGAGATGCTCTTGAGTGACAAACCGAAACTCGCCACATAGAAGTGGTGTAGTGTCGCCCAGAGAAATGTTGCTGCGAGCAAGAAGACCCCCAGATGGAACCAATTGCTGGGCTCGAACGGAACGAAAAATTTACCACTGATGATATCTTCTCGCTGAGAAGATAAGTACCAAAACGCGAGGACTCCAAGCATGATGTAAAGAGATTTAAAAATCGACCAGACTCCGGGCGACTGAATTCTTTTGAACCGCGACAGAGGGAGTTTATTTGCATCAGCACCATACAGTATCTGCTGTAGAATACTTCTCTCTATCTCTTGACGGCTCACATTATCCCCCCCTGAACCGGCCTCAGGAACGAACGAAGCAAGAGAGATATGAAGCGCAGGTCGCCCATACTTCTTCAAGAAGGATTGGATGATACTGCTCTTTCCTGATCCATATGGGCCTGTTAGCGCAATGTTGGAGACCTTCGCATTGTTCGTCGCATACAGAATAGCTTCAGAGTACACGCCAGTTTTATCTGCCTCATCAGTTGGCGCGAGGTCCACGAACTTCGATTGCATATCAGTGGAGCCGTCTTTGCGTTCTAGCCAAGTCACAATACGATTAAGACTTCTGACAAGCCAATCTGTTATGGAGGTTTTGATTTTAATCATACGATGCTGAGCTTTTTTAGGACTTCTTAAACTAATGGACATGATGCTTCTGGAACCCCTGATTGTAGTAGTCGTTTGATTCAATGAATGAAATGGCAGTAGCATTTACAATTTCGGATATAGCATCTGTACAATTTAATACAGACTCAAAAAATCAAAGACCTCAATTGCATCTATTGTTTACTTTTTAACTCCTTTGGCTAAATGGATACACTATTGTGTATTTCTTCTGTCCATTCAAGAAGCTCAGGTTCCGCCGATGGCCAATTCGAGACAGAATCTTTACAGAAGGCTTTTGTACATATCCTTTGTGTAGTTCATCGATAGCTCATTAGAACAGTAAAAGTGCACATAGTTAACTTACTGTATTAAATAGAAGTTATCAGTTTTCAGCCCGACATACCACCAAGAAAAACGCTCTTGCTCGTTTTCCAAACCTATAATCTAAAACGGTAGCACTTAAGCTATTGATTTTAAATGTATCAGATTCAAATGTTTGATATAATACGTACAGATATTGACTTAAAATCACTCAAAACCAAGCGATTGAATACTACTGTATAACGCTTCAGTTTCGGTCACTAATGATGAATAGTTGAAAGCAGGACATAAATGAGAATTTATAAGGCGATAAGGTTGCAAGCTTGCGATTCAACAGCCGAGTGCTAGCAAGCTTTGGGGCAACTTTAAGCCAGAACCAGATAAAATAACAGTCAACAGGTAATGTTATCGTTTAGAGACAAACTAGAACACTCAATAACTATATTAAAAAACAATTGCTTATGGGGATTGGCAGTCATCCTGCATAGAGCTATTGTATTGAACTTTATATGACCTAATGAGTAGGAGAAACTTGATGGTTGGCAGTGATGACTACGCATTGTTCTATCGAACGGCATGCAACATTTTTGAATCTGGTTTCGAGTTTATCAACAAAGCAGATGATAACTATTACTTCATGAATGTTGCAGCTATTAAGCTTTTGAAGCACCTAAATACTACTGAAATGTTGATGACTAGCGAGCTAGACCTCAATCATATAGAGCAGGGGTTCACTTACTATGACACTTCAAGTGTGATAGCACTTTTAAGAGTGTCATATGAAAACTTGGTAACTATTGCTTACCACTATTTTGGTGATGAACTAGATAAAGACCGTCTTGATTGGTATACGTTGCTCGGTTACAAGAACAGGGCAAAAAACAAAGTTGTCGTTGGAACGCCAGAATTAGAAGCAAAAATTAGGGAAGAACAACAGATTATCGATAAGCTATCCTCGCGCCTTAGACTTAATAGCTTCAAACCATCGAGAAAGAACGAATGGAAACCTTGTGGTTGGTATGAGTTAGGCCAGCAGCTAGGCATCCCAACTTTTGTATGCGACAAATATTCGTTTTGGTCTTCCCATACCCACACTGGTTTCGACTCATTGATGCAGGTAAATACTGCTCATAAGGCTCACCCAACCGAAGAGATTAAACGCAACCAAATAAACTACCTGTTTATGTGTAGCGTTCTAGTCTATTTTATCGATGGTTATGTGCGCGTTTTGTCCAAGTTAGAGTATTCACACATATCAGATTTTGAGCTTGATGATGTCAAAAGTTTTTCGCGATTTATGAATTCGTTAGACAAGACTATCTAAATACGCTGCCTACCTAGAGTGAAGAAAGAAAAGGAGCTGGAATCTTTTGCCTAACCATTAGTTTATGTATTGTAAAAATAGGTTGCCGATGTACTTCAGCCATCGGAACCAACACACTTTGGGGCAGAAATGTGTTAGTCCTTAACCGGCTTCCTCACCAAAATCGGCAAAAAATATCAAACTATATTATAAATGATCAAACACTATTAAGAATTATCAAACTTTAATATAAACGCACAGTTGATTCAATAAAAAATGGCTATCCAGTGGATAGCCTTTTTTTTATATAAACACCTAAAGCTAAAAAAGGTCCCTAATATGTAGTATCGCCAACACACAATGGATAACAATAAAACCGACAAATCCCTGGGCAAATATAATATGGTAACGACGCCACAGTAAAGCATCACTTGTATCTGCAAAATACCAAGCTGCGCCGCTGCAGGCCACCAGCAACATTAACATCACTCCAATCCCTTCAATGACACTGATTAACCCTTTACCACCTGAATGCGGTAACTCACCGTGCAGTAGGCCACGAATATCAGCCAACAATGCTTTAACATCAAGGGTTAACCAAGGGAAAAATTGACGCCATTGTCCAGCAGAGCACACTTTATAAGCAAACATCAGTGCTAACAACCCGGTAAACAGACCGCCATACACATGGAACATATCCCAAAAGCCCGCATGAGCGCTTAACTGACGCCCAATTAAAATCCATGGACTAGTGCAAATTAATAGCAACGACATCAATATAACTAATGGATGCAAAATGACTTCAATACGCTGCCATAACTGCTTTAATGCCATTCATTAAGCCTCTATTATTTGCTGAGCAAATTGATCAACCTTTACCCAATCAGTAAATTCTACCTTAGTAGATGGATCCGTCGGGCCTTTCGTTAACCACATAATAAATCGAATAATATTGCGGTCCATTGCACCATAACCTTGGTAATCTAAGTTACCACCAAACACCTGTAACAGCTTAGGTTTCCAAGGGCTTTGAGTTAAAAACTGCTGCATATAACTGTTGGTTTGTGGGGTATTTTTTTGTGGCTTACGAGCCACCAAACTCACTGAGAAAAAGCCACTGGGTTTGTCAGCCAACTGTTGTTGATGATCTTCAATAAACTGATACAGCGCAGGACGATGTTTACCATGACGAATACTGGCGCCAATAAAGACTTTATCAAACGGTTCGAGATCGGGTACTTGTGAAAGTGGTACTACAGTGACTTGTTGATGCTGCGCAACCAACTGCTCTTGAATGTATTCACAAATTTTTTGGGTGTAACCATGCACACTTGAATGGATCAGTAAAATCTGACTCATGCTGACCTCTTATGGAAATCATATAAACTAATACAGTATCTTAGCCCACTGTTAGCAAAATTTACATGAAACAGATCACGTCATTATGATCCACAATTACCCCATGATGAAGTACAGTGACGCAATGTGAAGTATCGCGCAAAAAAAATGCCCTAGGCATAAATGACTAGGGCATTGTGATCATTGTCACAATTTACAACGACTGTAAGAAAGCAATCACTTGATCACGATCAGTTTGAGTTAACGCCATAAAATCTTGCTTAGCCGTTTTAGCTTCGCCGTCATGCCACAAAATAGCTTCTTCCAAAGTCGCCGCACGTCCATCATGTAAAAAACCAGCTTGTGGGTTAACGGTTTGGGTTAATCCAATACCCCACAATGGTCGAGTACGCCATTCGTTACCATCTGCTAAAAAGTCAGGTCGACCATCGGCTAACCCTTCCCCCATATCGTGCAGCAACATATCAGTAAATGGATAAATAGTTTGCCCTTTCAAACTGTCGCTCATCGGCAAGCCACCAACATCGCCCGACGTTTGGGTAACAAACGATGGCGTATGACAACCACTGCAATTTAGTTGTTCAAATAAACGAGCGCCTTCACGTACATTCACATCATCAACATTGCGTCTGGCGGGCACCGCTAATGTTTCAGCATAAAATACTACCGAATCACTAAACTCAGCACTGGCCTCTGGATCACCATTCACATCAGCGCCAGTATCAACAAACCCTGTGCGGGTTAAATATGAATCATGCAGACTGGTACCAACAATACTTTCGTCTGGAAATAACGGGTTAGTAATTCCAATATCACCGCGTAATGCGCCTAGCGATTGCACTCGTACACTCGGCGTATTGGCTTTCCAACCAAAACGGCCTAATGATACTGGATTGTCGTCACCATGTTGCGCCTTAATGGCATCAAACACCCAATTCGCGCGGCCTGATATTTCATCATTATTGCTGTCGGATGCATCTACATTTGCAACAATACTCGCTTCGGGTATTGCTTCTAGCAACCCTAACCCAAACACAGGCATACCATTACGCCAACCCATCAACACATCACCTTGCAGTAAGTTAGAGGTGACATTAGCACTTTGTTTGGTTTCACCTGGCGCATCATAAGGGTTTTCAACAGCAAAAATTGGTTTTTTCAAACTAACGGTGCGGCCATCGGAATACACTTCATCATGGCGCTCATAAGACAAATACACATCGGCTTGACCAATAAATGCATTGTCTTGCCAATCAGCCCGCGCATTTAATACCCCACGATGGAATAATTGATCGCCAAAATCTGGCACCTTAATTGGCGCACAGTAATTGTTATCAGCGGTTCCTTCGGTACACGGTTCCGCAGGTGCTTTACTGATACGCAAGAAAATGCCTGCAGCAGAGCCAAGTTTCACACGGGTTTCATCTGCAGCTAAAAAGGGTGTCGAGTTTCGACCATCCCGTTGATGGCAAGAATTACAATCGGCATTATTAAATACCGGGCCTAAGCCATCCAACTCGGGGTGGTCCTCATTGGGTGCCGTAGTAAAAGACACTTCAAAATTAGTATCGCCCTCTAGATGTAACGCAAGTTCATCTGCGGTTAAGTTTAATGCTGGCGTTGAAAACCCATGGCCAGAGTTACTGGCATCAAATGTTGTTGTGTCACCACCTAAAGCAACAACGGAGGTATAACTGGGGTAAGTCACTGGGTCAACCGGTTCTGGCAAGGTTTCATCATCACCACTGCCACCACAAGCACTTAAACTCAGTCCCACTAATGCGACAAACCAATAAGGTATCTGTAATAGTTTATTCATCTTTGTCTCACACATTCATTCACACTAAAAGTCATTAAATCAGTTGTAATGCAACCTGGTTATGAGAAGGTCATTATTGTTATGGGTTACATTAACCGCCCCAATCAATCTTTCTTAGCCTATTGGGGCGGTAACCGTAAATTTATGAATTCCAATCAGACAATAACGGCAGAACGTCTGACTGTAGCGTCGTTTGTAATGTTGTTAGTGCATCAACTGCAACTTGTGTCCGTGCGCGACCATCAGCATCTAAAATCGCTTGGCGGAACGGCATATCAGTGCTCCCTGAAATGGCTTGAATTTTTAAAATTGCATCATCAATTTCGCTCGCTACACGCGTGGCTAATGTTGCGTCAGCGGCCGTGACAAAATCCACTAAACCTTGTTTATCGGCACTGCCGGTAAACTCACCTTGATATACATTACGTACACCAATGATGTTATTAGCAAAATCGGTTAGCGAATTCCACGAATATTGCGACTCAACTTTAGAAGTGTCGGCCGAGGTTAATGACTCACCAAATGGGTCAGCAATTTTACCGTTACCCACTTCATCAACAATACCAATCATGCCGTTGATCAACTCTTCAATAACCGCCAATTGTGACGAGTAAATAGTGTTTGTTGCATCTCCAGGGGTTTTAAGCAGTTCGGCATAAGGTTTGGCACTTTCATCTTGTGGGTTAAAACTCACTTGCCATGCATCATCTAATTGAGTGGTGTAATCGCGAAACACCTCCGCTAATGCAATTAAATACTCACGTTCTTTTGTGGTGAGGTCTGCAATCGACTTGGTATTACTATTCACACCATCGCCAAACAATAAATATTCCATTGCATGGAACCCCTGGAAATCATCATTCCAGCCTTTAATGGTTTCGGCATCAAAACCATTACTATTCGCTAGTTGTGTTTGCAAACCTGTGGTGTTTAACGGCCAGCTGTCCAAATGAGGATCAATGCTCAACGAATCTACCGGTCCAAAAATGTGCGACTCCCCCTGCTCCCAAGGTTCACGGGCCGACTTCCATGCATTTTGGGCTGCCACTAAATCGGTTTGTGCCGTTGACGTTAACAAAGCTTGTGACGCTAACAATAGTGCATCGCCTTTTGCAGCAAGGTTGGCATAACCAGCCACAATCACATCATCGGTTAAATTCGTGATCATATCTGTTGCCACAAAACTAAAACCGGTTTCCGGTGTGGTTGGCGTATCAGGAGTGTTTGTCTCATCAGAACCAGAACCGCCGCAGGCTGCAAGCGAAGTAATTAAAGCCAATGTAATTGCAGTGTATGTAAAGCGCATAATAAAACTCCATGTAAATAGTGCAAAAAAATAGTTAACTTAAAGCGAGAATTGATATCCCACACCCAAGGCAAAAAAGTGGGTATCAGGAATACTGGCAACAGCCACTTGATGAAGCCCCCCCTCGGCTTTAATCACAATCTCAGGAATAGGGAAATAGTTAATACCGACACTGCTCCACGTACTTTCATAACGCTTCGTTGCCGTACCCGTTTCAACCGCCATAAGCGGGTTTGAATAATCAACATTGGCAAATACAGTCATAGGAAGGTCAAACCATTCGTCAAGCTTGACTCCAGCCTCAACAAAGAATGACTGCGATTCAGAACCTAACTGAGCAAAATTACCAGGACGTAAACCAGGGGTGGTTTTGTTGGCTTGGGTAATGGCATCGGCATCGTCTAACGTGCCATATAAATATTGACCGCGTAATATCCACGGCCCCTCAACAAACGCGCCAGCTACAGACACAATGCTTAGCGCACCATCAACATCTAGCTTGTTACTTTTATGGCGATTACCGCTGGTATTGCCATAGTAATAAGCTAAACCAACAGCACTACCTGTTTTAAAGTTGCCGTAATCGATACGCCCTGCAAATGCTAAGTCATCGGTATTCACTTCTTCAAAACGTTTTTGATGGCCCGATGCTATCCAATCATAAGTGCGAAAATATTCTGAATTTAAGCCACTCACAACCTGCGCTTGATAATGAAAATCGGCAATTTCACCATATACACCAATACCGTTTTCATTCCACACGGCTGGCAACATAGCGGCCTCACTTTTGTGACGCTGTACAGTTAAATATTGATTGGGCTTATGCAACATGCTGGATAAACCTATTGGCAAATGAATATTACCGAACTTAACCCCAAACGCTTTACTTGGGCGATAGCGAATTTCAGCCTTTTCAACCAGTACCTCGCCACCCGCTTCAACCTCAGACTCAAACTCTCCAAACTCGTCAAAACCGTCATATTCTAACGCGGTTCCTGTGCCACCATGTTCGTATTCAATTTCAACTTCCATGCTCCAGTCATCATTAAATTGATAACCAAATTCGGTGACTATTCGTTCTAAATCTGTCCGATTACGCCGCTCGGCTGACGTATCTTGCACGTTATCGAAATACTCATCGCTGGTGTAAACCGCACTACCATAGGATTTGAAACTAAAACGACTAAAGCGATCCTGCACATTAGTCGTTTTTTGCACCACAGTGTCAACTTGCGTCGCCACCTGCTTAGTCTGTTGCTGTTGTTGTTTTTGCTCTGCTGCCAATACAGCCAATTGTTGTTTTAGTAAAATAATTTCGGCTTCTTGTTTGGCTATGGCTTTTGCTAATGCCTCTGTGTCTGTTGCAGCTTGTGCATTTGGCATCACACTCACCCCCAATACACTTGCAACAGACATAGCCAACAAGGTTAACTTGTTATTCATCTTTTTCTCCAACACGTCGTGTTAATACTCCCTTTAAACGCAGCCAACCTACTACAATTAATAACTATTCGCATTACAATTTACATTGTGATTATCAATTTTATTTACACTAAATTACATTTCACTTAACAAAGAGATCTATGTCATTATGAGAAATAAGTATCTGAGGTAATGCAGGATAAAAATTGCACCATGTCTGACTCTTCACTAACAAACAACTCCGCTATTACGCTCCAACAAGCTAATCCACAACACCTTTTGTTGTGGATGACCTTTGTTATGTCAATGGTGTTTGCCGTTTGGCAGGCATTGTTAAATAACTTTGTCATTGAACGTGCAGCCTTCACAGGAGCTGAAATAGGGTTATTACAGAGCCTAAGAGAAGTACCAGGATTCTTAGCGTTTACCGCGGTGTTTGTGCTGCTAATGATCAAAGAACAAACCTTTGCTTTATCATCGTTGGCGCTTCTGTGTATTGGAGTAGGAGTAACAGGTTGGTTTCCCGATGTTATCGGACTGTATTTAACAACCATCCTTATGTCGATAGGGTTTCACTATTTTGAAACAATCAGTCAATCCCTCACATTACAATGGGTCGATAAAGCACAAGCCCCAGAATTTATGGGCAAAGTACTTGCTTGGCGTTCGGCAGCGGCACTCGTCGGCTATGGTTCCATTTGGCTTATAATGAGTTGGCTAAATCTTGATTACATCTGGATGTACAGCATCATTGGAGGATGTGGATTATTAATGGTAGTGATCATGACACTATATTTTCCTCGCTTTGCTATAGGTTCCATTCAACATAAGCACTTAATCCTAAGAAAACGCTACTGGTTATATTATTTACTGACCTTTTTTTCAGGGGCTCGTAGACAAATTTTTATGGTATTTGCTGGCTTTATGATGGTTGAAAAGTTTGGTTATTCTGTGTCACAAATCACCGCGTTATTCCTAATAAATTATGTGATTAATTTACTCTTTGCGCCAATCATTGGTCGCTTTATAGGCCGCATGGGGGAGCGCAATGCGTTGATTATTGAATATGTTGGCTTAGTCATCATTTTCAGCAGTTATGCCTATGTCGACAATGCCAATATCGCAGCAGGGTTATACGTAATCGATCATCTTCTTTTTGCAATGGCGATTGCAATGAAAACCTATTTTCAAAAAATTGCCGATAAACAAGATATTGCCTCCACCATGTCGGTCAGCTTTACCATTAACCATATTGCAGCGGTCATTATTCCCGCTTTACTCGGTATCTTATGGTTAAGCTCACCCAAAGCAGTATTCTTTATTGGTACAGGCTTTGCGATTTGCTCACTTGCATTGGCCTTCAATGTGCCGCGTAACCCAGTTCCAGGTAAAGAAACCCTATGGTCACCATTAAATACAAAAAACTAATCGCTCCAACAAAGATGTCGTATCATATAATGTAAACCCTAAAGAGACTTCATAATGGCCGATGTTGATGTGACCGAAATCCAACAAGATGCAGCCCAAGTGTCTGCCCGTAAAAAAGCCTTATTACTGGGGCGACTTATCGGCTTGGCCAGCGAAGAAGAATATCGGCCATCAACGGCCTCTATCGCCGAACGGGCTAAGCACCGTCAACGAAAACAACTTAGCCAACACCAAGCCAACCTTGAGAATATTTTTGCACTAGCGCTCAATTACACCCCTTCAGATGTAACCGGCGTTGAGTTAGATCCAGACTGGCGCTATCAATTTTTTCAAATGGCTGAACAAATTCATAACCATAAAATGCAAGACTTATGGGCAAGAATTTTAGCCAGTGAAATCGTTAACCCTGGTAATTTTAGTCTTCGTACTTTAGCCATATTAATACAGCTGACATTTAGAGAAGCACAAATATTTGAGAAAGCCCTAGGCATGTCGGTCAAGTTCAACACAGAAAGCAGATTTAAATTACTCAGTAGCTATCGTATTAATGGTGGGATAAAACAATACTTTCGTAAACACACCCAAACCAATTTTGGTCTGTCACAGTTTGGTTTACCTTATTCGAGTATTTTAACCTTGGTTGATGCAGGCATTTTACATAAGAGCGAATTTGAAACGGGCCTCTTAAACAGTAATGAAAATATTCAATTAACCCTGTGTAATGCCACATTGAGCTTAACACCCAAAAATCAGCATTTATTATTTACCTATTATCGATTTACCACTGTCGGTGATGAATTATGCCAATTAATCCAAGCAAAAAGTGATAATGAATTTATTAATACAGTTAAAGTATTGTTAGAAAAAGACTTTATAATTAACGGTTAATATTTTTGTAAAGATGCGCATACTTAGCTTTATGCTCGCTAAATAAAAATTGCCGTAAAATTTCACGCGACTCACCTTCAGCACTTATCTTTGCCGCCATGACACCGTTTTCGGTCCTAACTGGTTCAAAAATCATATCCACATGAACACCATTGGGTAAAATAAGTTGACTTAAATGCGGCATTTTAGCATTAAACTCTTGTGTCACTTTAATGGTCATGCCGGAGCTTGATAAAGATAAAACCTCAACATCTTTTGCCGTATCATTGTCGATAACTTTTACGTTTTTGACATGATCAAGCCGCCAACAGCGTTCACTGCCGCGCATATCAATCACCTCAGGGATCCCCAACTCTGGTGAAAACAGCCCAAGTTCGTCCAGTGTTAATGTGAGCGGAAACCACAGGCGATAATAACTAATCTCTGCCAGTAACGTTAATTTGGCATTTCCCAAAATATGAGCAAGTACTTGCGGTATTTCAGTTGCGACACTTAATGAATGTCTTGATAGTGCTTTATCACCACTGTCATCTTTTGGCGAAAACACATCACTAAAGTAAGCAAGTTCTTCATCAGATAAAGTCGACATAATGTCACCTTTTTACTCTTTGTTGCATTGTTTTACAAAGGAGCAACCATTCTTGCAATAATGCGCTTCAAACAAAAAACCTAAGTCACTCAGATTGAGCACACCATTAATGGCATTGGTATTAACATTATTGATACTACACCTTAGTGTGACAGCGAACAAACTTTAACCAATAGCTTTACATGCTTTTACTTTATATAGCACAAAACAAAAAAGACGAACTCGGTTCGCCTTTTTACAACATAACTCATCCCAAACTAGAACCTATTGATCTTTAATACCAATCCCATTAAATATCTGGTCAGTTCAGAGTCTCTCAAGTTTTTCAATTCAAGGCACATTGATGTAGAAATGGTTGTTGCCTTTTAAATCGATGTAACACAGAAGTGGCATACCTGAGAGACTCCATTCTGGCGGGTTTCAAAGTCCTTTATGCTTCGTTAGATG